>DAIQPZ010000099.1:0-9686 GCA_036787065.1 Anaerolineaceae bacterium | reverse complement strand
TGATGGAATTTGTCGGCGAACACGCCATACCAGCGCCCACCTTGCAACAGGTCAGCCTGACCCGCTCTGAAGCACGGGTTGTCTTCAATCGGCTGATCGAAAACCTTTCTATCTTTTTAGCCTGCCACCGCGTGCACGGTGATTTGTCGGCTTACAATATCCTGTATGGGTCAGGCGTATTTAAAATTATTGATTTTCCACAAGCGGTTGACCCGCGTCGTAATCCGGATGTAAAAGTCCTCTTTATAAGAGACGTGGAACGCATATGCCAGTATTTTCATCGATATGGGCTTACCCTGGATGCGCTGGAGATTGCCAACGGACTGTGGGAAAAATACCTGTTTACCAATGCGTTGGACGCGGGCGCCTGACTTTTGGGCGGATTATGCTGCAAGATCCCCGCATTGTGATCATGGATGAACCGACATCAGCCCTGGACAACCTGACCGAAGACCACGTGAAACGCATGATGGCCTCCTACTTGAATGGTAAAACGGTGATTATCGTCGCTCACCGGCTGGGATCGGTTAAAGCCGCTGACCGGATCATCGTGCTCGAGAAGGGAAGGATCGTGCAAAGTGGACGTTTCGACGAATTGTTTTCCGCGCCGGGCCAGCTCCGCAAGTTGTGGGAAAAGCAAACGGAAGAGGCTCTTCCTGAGGAATAGGACTAAAAAGCTTGGATAAATAGAACAAATGTGCTATAATGGCTTCAGCTTAGAACAACGTGACCCTTATTTTGAATGGGTCGATCCGGAGAGAATGAAATGAAAAAGCCTGAAGTTCAAAAAGTGCGAAGTGCCATGCTTCCGTGTGTCTTTGTGGGCTGCCTGTTGGTAATCTGGCTTGGCACCACGGCCATTAGCGCGCCGGCAGCGAGTGGCCAACCCAGCCCGTCTGAATTGGCGATTGAGACTGCCACTGCGGCCGCTGTGACACCACCGGTAAAAGCAGTTGTTCCTACAGCGGATGGCCCGTGTAGCATCGGCTCGAGCTATCCCCAATCTATCCAGCGCTGGTGCGGTTTGATCATCACTTATGCTGAGCAAAATGGCCTGCCGGCTAACCTGATCGCCGCGGTTATGCTTCAGGAGAGTGGGGGTGACCCTCAGGCCTATTCGGCCAGCGGCGCGGTCGGTTTGTTGCAGGTGATGCCCAGGGATGGGATCGCGGCTAATTTTACCTGTTCCGCGGGACCTTGTTTTGCTTCACGCCCAACGAGAAACGAACTGCAGGATCCTGAGTATAATCTGGCTTATGGCACACACCTGCTGGCCAGCCTGATCGCGCGTTATGGCGGTGACCGGCGCGACGCATTGAAGGCTTATGGCCCGATGGATGCTGGTTATCATTACGCGGATACTGTCCTGGCCATTTATGAGCGTTATCAATGACTGGAATATCTTCTGAATGGGTGATGAGCCAATCATACCAAAGGAGGATTGTCGTTGGGCGTCCCCGCGTATAAAATAAGAATGTGAAGAAAAAAGGCGGAGGAAAAATTAAATGAAAAAATTAAGTGTTATCGTCTGTTTAGGCCTGGCTCTGGTCGTTCTCTTATCAGCTTGTGGTGGGGGTGGAGCGCAGACCAGTTTTACAATGACCATGGCTGATTTCAGTTTTCAACCTGTGGAATTAACCGTACCGGCCAATAAATCGATTACCCTGACCATTGTCAACAGCGGTACAGTTGAACACGACTGGGTCCTGGTTTCTAAGACGGTTACTCCACCCTTTGGTGATAAAGATAAGGGTAATGTGATAGCTCAGAAGTTGGTATCGGCAGGTCAGACCGCCACATTGACCTTTACTTCACCGAATACCCCGGGTGATTACGAAATTATTTGTAGTGTAGCCGGTCATCTCGAATCAGGGATGAAGGCCACATTGCATGTAACGCAATAAATAATAGAACACTAAACACTTCTCCTCGTAAGGGTTGTTGGGTAGTCAAGGTCCGGTTGGGAAGTCACCCCAGGCTGGACCTTTGATTTTGTATGTGAATTGTCGCAAATCATCCTTGACATTCTCGGGTTAGATTTGTTATAATGATACATTGCGCACCTTACCGCCGCTTGATTAAAGAGCGTTGGCGTGTAAGTTTTTGTGCATTAATGGCTTTTTGGCTGTGAAGATCAGGACTTTTTCGCATGGGGTAATTCAGTGGCCATGCAGGGTGTGGTCCTCATTCACGCGCCTTTACCCTTTCGCCATGTGTCATGGCGGCCACTTGAGTGGCGATGCTCGCCAAGTTAGATGACCAGGAGAAACCAATGGCTTCGGCTCTATCAATTAAGAATTACGCCCGTATTCCAGTAAATCTAAAATTACCTAAATTAATTGAAGTCCAGCTTGACTCCTTCGAGCGCCTCAAGCGCGAAGGATTAGCCGATTTGTTCAATGAGATTTCGCCCATTGAATCGTATAACAAGGGGATGAAGTTGTACTTTCCCAGCCACGGGTCGGAATCGAAACAGTGGGGATTAACCTATTGGTTCGACGAACCCAAGCACACTATCGAAGATTGTGTCGAACGTGACCTGACTTATGCCCGCCCATTATATGTTTCGGTGCTTTTGGCGGGTTCAGAAGTACCCGAACCGATCAAGCAGGATATTTTCCTGGGCGATTTCCCGGAAATGACTGAGAAGGGCACCTTCATTGTCAATGGGACAGAACGTGTGGTCGTTTCGCAGTTGATCCGTTCCCCGGGTGTTTATTTTGAAGCTCTGTCTGATCGTGCCACGGGTCGACCGCTGGCGATGGCTAAGCTGATCCCCGACCGGGGCGCCTGGATGGAATTTGAGACCAGGAAAAACGATTATATTATCTTGAAGTTCAACCGCAAACGTACTGTGCCAATCACGGTGTTCTTGCGCGCGTTGGCCGCGGTGGATGATGGTATTCCCGAATCCCCGCTCAAGACCGGCTCGGATGAGGAAATTTTATCACTCTTCCAGGATGTGGATAACAATCCCGAACGCATGTATATTGCTTCTTCGATCCACCAGGAGCCTGTTTGGGACACTACCCACGGGCAGACCGTGGCGGTGGCGGCGCTGCTCGAGTTCTTCAAACGCATGCGCCCGGGCGACCCGGCTACCTTGGATAATGCGCGCCAGTTCCTTGAGGAACAACTTTTTGACCAGCGCCATTATGACCTGGAAAAAGTTGGCCGATACAAACTCAACCAGAAACTTGACCTGCAGGACCTCATCCCTGTCCCACACCGTAATGTGACCAAATGGGATATCATCCGGCTGGTACGGCGCATGATCTTGATCAATAACGGCGTCGAACGTCCGGATGACATCGATCATCTGGGCAACCGGCGTGTCAAGACTGTGGGCGAGTTGATCCAAAACAAGCTGCGTATTGGCCTGCGCCGGATGGAGCGTGTCATTAAAGAGCGTATGTCCATTCGCGATCAAGACCAGCTCTCTCCGGTCAGCCTGGTTAACATCCGTCCGGTGGTCGCGGCGCTGCGCGAGTTCTTTGGCTCGAGCCAGTTGTCCCAGTTTATGGATCAGACCAACCCATTGGCTGAGCTGCGCCACAAACGCACACTTTCTGCCCTTGGACCTGGCGGTTTGCGCCGCGAGCGTGCCGGCTTTGACGTGCGCGACGTACACCATTCGCATTACGGTCGTATTTGCCCAATCGAGACCCCGGAAGGTCCAAACATCGGCCTGATTGGCCGTTTGGCCTGCTTTGCCCGGGTTAACGAATATGGCTTTATCGAAACCCCGTACCGGCGGGTGGTTAAGTATCTTTCGCCGGCTGACCCCCATCTGTTGAACCACCAGTTGCGCGAAGACCTGGTCAACTCTACCTCAGGGGAAGTGATTGCCAAGCGTGGCGATCGGGTGACCCCGGAAATTGCCGGAAAAATTGCCAAACTAGACAAAGCGGCTGTCTTTGTAGCTCCCTTTGTCTCGGAAGATTTCGAATTCCTGTCAGCGGATGCCGAGGATAAATTTGTCATTGCACAGGCGAACGCGCGGCTGAATGAATTTAGAGAGCTGGAAGGGCGGGTATTGTGCCGTTACCACTCTGAATTCCAGGATGCAACCCCCGATATGGTTAACTATATCGACGTCGCGCCCCATCAGGTCGTGGGCATTAGCGCCGCGTTGATCCCCTTCCTCGAACACGACGACGCCAACCGCGCTTTGATGGGTTCGAACATGCAGGCCCAGGCTGTTCCTTTGGTGCGGCCTAGCATCCCGCTGGTTTCGACCAGTATGGAGGCCTACGCTGCCCTGGATTCTGGCCAGGTGGTGGTAGCGGATGAAGTGGGTGAAGTGATTTCGGTGACAGGCAAGCAGGTTATCATCCGCATGCCCAAGGGTGAAACAAAGACCTACAACCTGCGTAAATACCAGCGCTCGAATCAATCGACCTGCATCGACCAACGACCGGCTGTGACCAAAGGCCAGCATGTTCAGGTGGGCACGATTATCGCCGATTCATCGTCAACGGAAGGTGGCGAGCTGGCCCTGGGTCAAAATGTGGTCGTGGCCTTCGTCTCGTGGGAAGGTGGGAACTTTGAAGACGCCATTCTGATTTCGGAACGCCTGGTGCAGGATGACCAGTTTACCTCGGTGCACATTGAGAAGTACGAAGTAGAAGCCCGCGATACCAAGCTGGGTCCTGAAGAGATCACCCGCGACATCCCCAATGTGGGTGAAGAAGCCATCAAAGACCTGGATGAGCACGGTATCATCCGCATCGGGGCTGAAGTAGGCCCGAATGATATTTTGGTGGGCAAGATTACCCCGAAAGGTGAGAAAGAGCTTACTCCTGAAGAGCGTCTGCTGCGCGCCATTTTTGGCGAGAAATCGCGCGACGTGAAGGATACTTCATTGCGGATGCCGCACGGTGAGCGTGGCAAGGTCGTCGAAGTGAAAGTCTTCACTCGCGAGGATAACACCGATCTGGCGGCGGGTGTCGATATGATGGTAAGGGTATCGGTTGCACAGCGGCGCAAAATCACCGCAGGCGATAAGATGGCAGGCCGTCATGGGAATAAAGGTGTGGTTTCCAAAGTGGTATCGGTTGAGGATATGCCTTACCTTGCAGATGGCACCCCGGTTGATATTATCTTGAACCCACTGGGCGTTCCCGGTCGTATGAATATTGGCCAGGTGTTGGAAACACACCTGGGTTGGGCGGCCAGCCGCCTGGGCTTCCGCGCTCTAACGCCGGTGTTCGACGGCGCGACTGAAGCGGAGATTGAAGCCGAACTGGCGCGCGCCTGGATGATCGATGAAGCCTGGAAAGAGACAGGTGAAAAAGCCTGGGAATGGATAAATGGTCAGGAATATTCCCCTGAATCGATCAAGGACGATGAAGAAGTGCGCTTGCTCTACCTTGAACAGTGGCTGACTGAGCGTAATTACGATCCTTACAGCTTCACTGATACCAATTATGCTCGCCGCGCCACATTGCGCGAGTGGCTGCGGGATAAGGGTTACGATCCAGATCAGATCCTTTCATTTGATAAAACGGGTCTGACGGTCAGTGAATCATCCCTCCAGGATGACCGTGCCGTTGAGACCTGTCTGCGCCTGTGGCTGCAAAGCCTGGAACAAGAAGGGTCGGATCTACCCATTGGAGAGCTGATGAAAAAGGCAGAGATAGCCATGATCGCAACGGGGGTCCCCCGACCGACCCTGGGCAAGCAGCTTCTGTGGAACGGAAAGACCGGGGAATCTTACGACCAGCCTGTGACGGTGGGTGTGATGACTATGCTCAAACTCCACCACCTGGTGGAAGATAAAGTGCACGCGCGCTCTACCGGGCCATACAGCCTGGTGACTCAGCAACCTTTAGGTGGCAAGGCTCAATTTGGCGGGCAACGCTTCGGTGAAATGGAAGTGTGGGCACTGGAAGCTTATGGCGCGGCTTATACCCTGCAGGAAATGCTCACGGTCAAATCGGACGATGTATTAGGTCGTGTAAACACTTATGAGGCCATTGTCAAGGGTGAACCAATCGAGGAGCCCGGTATCCCGGCGTCATTCCGCGTGCTGGTCAAAGAGCTGCAAAGCCTTGGGCTGGCTGTAGAAGCCGAGATGGAAAATGGCGAAGTGATCCGGTTCGGGAAAGATGAAGAACGGGTCCGTCCGCCTAAAATTGGTACCGGCCTGCTTGGATTAGGTGAAGACAGTGATTTATAGCAATTAGCTTGACTCTACTCCACGGGCATGGTAAAATTTTTTGCCGTTGTCCTGAAAAGGAAAAGTCCGTGCAGTCTCAAGATTTGAATTTGCAGTAAGGATACCCACCCACCTTACTGGCCGATGTGATGAATCCGCGGTGAGGCCATCATTTTGTTGAGGATGGCCTCACCTATTGATAAACCAAAGCTCATAGCAGGAAAATTTTTTGGAGGCAAAAAGTGCCCACGATTAACCAACTGATCCGTAAAGGTCGCCAGACCAAAAAAGTGAAAAGCAAGGCTCCCGCGCTGCTGTATACCTTAAATACATACATCCAGCGACGTGTACGCCAACCTCAGGGTGCTCCGCAAAAACGGGGGGTCTGCACCGTGGTCCGTACCATGACCCCTAAGAAGCCGAATTCGGCTCTGCGAAAGATTGCCCGCGTGCGTTTGACCAACGGGATAGAAGTCACTGCTTATATTCCTGGCGAAGGCCACCAGCTACAAGAGCACTCGGTTGTTCTCGTCCGCGGTGGTCGTGTTAAAGACTTACCTGGTGTTCGTTACCATATCGTGCGCGGCACTCTGGATACAACCGGGGTCGCAAAACGGATGCAGAGTCGATCGAAGTATGGCGCTAAGCGCCCCAAATAATTAATAACGGAGATTGTTAAATGTCGCGACGTGCAAGACCAGAAAAGCGTGAAATTCCCTCGGATGTTCGCTATAACAGTTTGAACGTCCAGCTGCTCATCCACCGCATCATGCGGCGGGGTAAGAAGAGCACGGCCGTGCGGGCCATGTATGATTCAATGGATATATTAGAGAAACGCACGGGTAAACCCCCGGCGGAAGTCCTTGATGGAGCCTTAAAGAACGTTGGCCCCGTCATGGAAGTTCGCCCCCGACGCGTAGGCGGCGCCACATATCAGGTGCCTATGGAAGTACCTTCTTCCCGCCGGATGACGTTGGCCATGCGCTGGATTATTGATTCAGCCAAAGTCCGTACCGGTAAATCTTTCGCTGAAAAATTAGCGGGAGAACTCATGGATGCCGCCAACAACCAGGGCGCAGCCGTTCGTAAACGCGAAGAGACGCACAAGATGGCTGAAGCCAACCGCGCTTTCTCGCATTTCCGCCTCTAATCCTAATGGGCAAAATAATTGGATTAAAGGTGTTTTAATGGCGCGTAATTTTCCACTCGAACGCTATCGCAATATTGGGATCATTGCCCATATCGACGCTGGGAAGACGACAACGACCGAGCGTATTCTTTTCTATACTGGTAAAACATACCGCATTGGCTCGGTTGATGATGGGACAACGGTCACCGATTGGATGGTGCAAGAGCGCGAGCGTGGGATCACCATTGTCTCGGCCGCAGTCTCGGCCGAATGGAAGGGCTACCAGATTAACCTGATCGATACCCCTGGACACATCGACTTTACCGCCGAAGTGCAGCGCTCACTGCGCGTGCTGGATGGCGGGGTGGTCGTTTTTGATGCCGTCCAGGGGGTCGAGCCCCAAAGCGAAACCGTCTGGCGACAGGCGGACCGCTATAGTGTCCCTCGCATTTGTTTTGTTAATAAAATGGACCGGACCGGCGCTTCATTCGAGCGTACGATTGAATCGATCCGCAGCCGCCTGGGAGCGAATCCCCTGACGCTTCAGCTCCCCATTGGCAGCGAGAGCAGTTTCAAAGGGGTGATCGACCTGCTGACCGACCAGGCTATTTATTATGATGACGAACTCGGTAGGGAAGAGCGCTACGCTGAAGTTCCCGCCGACTTGCGTGAGGCAGTCACTGAAGCTCGTAACCGCCTGATCGAACGCATCGCCGAGTTGGATGACGTTCTCACTGTCAAATACCTCGAAAGTGAGCCGATCTCGGTCGAAGAACTTAAAGCTGCCTTACGCCGGGCCACACTGCAAAACCGGGCTACACCCGTCTTTTGCGGCAGTTCTTTGAAGAATAAGGGCGTTCAGCCTGTGCTGGACGCGGTGATTGATTACCTGCCCTCACCCGAAGATATGCCGGCGGTCCAGGGGACCAATCCGGAAAACGACCTGGTAGTTGACCGGCCAGCGGAAGATGACGCACCTTTGAGCGCACTGGTCTTCAAGATCGTCACTGACCCTTACGTGGGCCGTCTGGCTTATTTCCGGGTTTATTCAGGTAAGATCTCTCAGGGCGAAGCAGTCTACAATTCGACCAAGGGCAAGCGTGAACGGATTGGCCGCCTGCTGCGTATGTACGCCGACCGCCGCGAAGATATCAACGAAGTTTTGGCGGGTGACATCGCCGCTGTGCTTGGCCCGAAAGAATCCTTCACTGGCGATACGCTGTGTTCCCCAACCGACCCAATTGTGCTGGAAAGTATCACCTTCCCTGAGCCGGTGATCTATGTGGCGATTGAGCCCAAGACCACCGCTGACCAGGATAGGATGGGTGAAGCCCTGCGAAAACTGTCGGAAGAAGATCCGACATTCCGTGTGCGCTCGGACGAAGTGACCGGCCAGACCATTATTGCCGGAATGGGCGAACTACACCTGGACGTGCTGGTAGACCGCATGCTGCGCGAGTTCCGTGTGCAAGCCAACGTGGGTCGCCCGCGTGTAGCATACCGGGAAACGATCACTCGGCCGGTGATCAAGATCAATTATCGTTATATCAAACAAACGGGTGGCCATGGTCAATATGGGCACGTGGTGTTTGATATGGAACCGATCGAGCGTGGTAATGGCATCGTGTTTGAGAACAAGATTGTCGGTGGGTCGATCCCCAAGGAATATATTCCCGCAATCGAAAAAGGCGTGAAAGAAGCGGCTGAGAGCGGTGTGCTGGCGGGCTACCCGGTGACCGATGTCAGGGTGAAGCTTATGGATGGTTCTTATCATGAAGTCGATTCAAGTGAAATGGCATTCAAAATGGCTGCCATTTTTGGCTTCAAAGAAGGTATCCAGAAGGGTTCGCCGGTTATCCTGGAACCGATTATGAGAGTTGAAGTAGTTGTCCCCGATACCTACCTGGGTGAAGTGCTGGGCCAGATCAATTCCCGGCGTGGTGAAATCCAAGGGATGGACGTTCGTCAGGGCAACGCGCAGGCTGTGCGCGGGATGGTGCCACTGGCAGAAATGTTCGGGTATGCCACTGAACTGCGTTCGGCCACCCAGGGACGCGGTGTTTTCTCTATGGAATTTGACCATTATGCCCCGGTGTCTGAGGTAGTGGCCCAAAAAATTATTCGTTCGTAAGACCGTATGGTTCTCTGCAAAATTTTGGTAAGAGAACCGGCAGATAATAATACCGTAACTGTTCGGGCACAGGTGAAAAAGACGCGAATTTGAGGTGTTTGCGGGTGCGAAGCACCCGCAAACACCTCAAATTCGGGAACTTTCACCCCCATGGTTGTGTAGTTACAAAAAACCTAAAGCCGTTCAACCGTTATTTTGCAAGGAGATTCTAATTTATGGCGAAGCAGAAGTTTGACCGGTCGAAGCCGCACCTGAACGTAGGGACG
>DAIQPZ010000253.1:0-3048 GCA_036787065.1 Anaerolineaceae bacterium | reverse complement strand
GCGAAATGTTCAAAATGCTGCTGGCCTTCTGGCTCTACATGGAAGGCATCGGGGCTATCATCCTGTTGGCAACCTCTTATGGAGCCGCCCTGGGCCTCGACACTGCCGTGCTGATTGGCACCCTGCTGATGACCCAGTTCGTGGCCTTTCCCTATGCCCTCATGTACGGCCGTATACCGGTGCCAACTGAGCAGCGCCGCAGCGCATATGTCTCCATGCTGATCTGGTCCGGGGTCACCTTCCCACTGATGGGATTGTACGCCAACCTCAGCCCTGAGTCGCTGAGCATTCCCCTCACCTTTGGCCTGATCATCGGCGACCAGCTGCTGGGGTTGGCCTTTTCCTTCCTGGTAGGCCGTTTTCTATTCAAAAGCCTGGCGGAAAAGCTCGACACCAAGCGGGCCGTCATTCTGGGACTGTTGATTTACGTCCTGATCCCGGTGTGGGGTTTCTTTCTCAAAAGCCAGGCTGAGTTCTTTATGATCGGCTGGCTGGTGGGAACTGTGCAGGGCGGCACCCAGGCCCTCAGCCGGGCCATCTACGCCAGCCTGACCCCGCCCGCCAAGTCGGGTGAATTCTTTGGACTGTACGGCCTGAGCGAAAAATTCGCCGGTATCCTGGGACCGCTGCTGTACGGTGTGGTGGGGACCCTGACCCACAACCCGCGCGACAGCATCCTCTCTATCTCCGTGTTTTTCGTGCTGGGTATCTACATCCTTACACAAGTAGACGTAAAGAAGGGCGCCGCTATTGCCACCGCCGAAGAAGCCCAAATTAAGATTTTGAAAGCCGCCGATTAAAAGTAAAGGAGAAACCATAATGGATGAACTTCTTATGTGGGTCCGATCCGTAATTTCAACAACCCCCGAACGCTGGCAGCGTATGACGCAAGTCTATCCAATCGAGCTGCTCACGGCGCCTCCGGCGCCGAAAGAATGGTCGGCGGTGGAATGCCTGGTGCACATCATTGAGACCGAAAAAGTGTTCAATACCCGCCTGGAAGCCTTCCTGGCCGGGCATGACTTCCCGGCCGTCAACCCTGACCAGCAGGGCTCCAAACGTGATCCCTCGCTTACACTCTCAGGTTTGGCAGCAGAATTTGCCCTCATGCGCCAGGCCAGCCTGAAAGCCCTGGAAGCGATTACCCTGGCCGACCTCGACCGCTGCGTCCGCCACGCCGAGCTGGGTCCGGTGACGCTGGGCCAAATGCTCAACGAATGGGCCGGCCACGACCTGATGCATACTGTCCAGGCCGAGCGGGCCATGATGCAGCCCTTTATCGAGGGCTGCGGCCCCTGGCAAATCTATTTTAAGGATCATAAAGCTTAAATAAGATTTGGATCAGGCCTGAAAATGAAAACTAAACCGTACTGGTTCCTGATGATCCTGGGGCTGTTTTTTTGGAGCGCCTGCACCATGGAAGCGACCCCGTTGGGAACCCCTGTTCCAACCAAAGCTCCCACCATCAGCAGCCTTACCATTGCAAACCCGGCTGCGGCCTTCTGCCAGCAAAAAGGCTACCGTGACGAAATCATCACCAACTCCGACGGCAGCCAGGCCGGGGAGTGCGTTTTCAACGACGGCAGCCAATGTGACGACTGGGCCTTCCTGCGTGGTGAGTGCGGTCCAGGGACGAAGACCCCAGGTGCGCCTTCCAAAACCCCGGCCCCGACCCTGGCAACCCCCTCGATCAGCGAAAACCAGGCGGTTGAAGCCGCCCGGCTTTCGCTGACAAACCGCCTGAACATTGCTTTAGACGACGTGAAGCTGTCTACCCTGGAACGCGTCACCTGGAGCGACACCTGCCTGGGGCTCGCCGATCCGACCGAAGTGTGCACGCAGGTTGAGACCCCCGGCTTCAAGATCACACTGACCGTAGGTATTACAAATTTCGTCTTCCACACCGACCTGGCGGGCGCTAATATCCGCCTGGAGTCGAACACCCCGGCCACCCATTGACCTGTTCCCATCTGAGGCGGTATTTTTTATTCGTGGTTATAATACTGAGATAGGATTCCTCCCATTTCATGACCGAATATAACATCCTCATTCTCACCGCGCCCAGCGGGCATATGACCCTGGCGAGGGCAGCTCGAAGCTACCTTGAAGACATTCCAGGTGTACGCATCACCACCCTGGACCTGGCGGGCCATCACATCGAATGGAGCTTGTTCCGGATTTTATACCGCTACCTTCCCTCATTAATGAGGATTCCATACGAAATCACGCGCAATCCACACACATTGAACATGGTTAAAAACAACAACATCCGGCGCTTCGAAACTCTGCTGCCATCTATCCTGGAAAAAGAAGCTCCCGACCTGGTCATCACCACATACCATGGTTATATCGCCGTCCTGGACCGCGTCAAAGATCATTACAAATTCAAATACATTAATTCCCTTTCCGATCCGGTCAGCCCGCACCCCATTCTTTTTTCCCGGTCAGCCGATTACAATATCGGCTTCAGCGAAGCCAGTTGTAAGGTTGGGAATAAGCTGAACATTTCTCCCGAAAGAATCGTCCCGGCCGGGTGGCTGACCATGCGCTGCTTTTTTGAGCAGCAGCCCCTGGCCGAAATCCGCCAGAAACTAAAGCTCAAGGATCAGTTAACCCTGCTGGTGTGCGCCGGCAGTGAGGGCAGCAATGCCATTCTCAACCTGCTACCGGTATTATTTTTTACGAAACACTCCCGGACGTTCCAGGTCATCTTCATAACCGGCCACAACCATACCCTGGCAAATGCCATTCGCAGAACATACCGCCTGGCTGCCCGCTTTAATCCGGGTTTGCCGGCGATCGTGGTTGAAGAATTTACCAATGAAATGCACGAGTTCATGGCAGTCTCCGACATTGTGATCGGGAAGGCAGGCCCCAATTTAATTTTTGAAAGCGTGGCCAGCCGCAAGCCGTTTATGGCTGTCACACATTTCAGCGGCAATGAAGACGGCAACCTTGGAATGATCCGCGAAAATAATCTGGGCTGGGTGGCCGAAAACCCATTCACAGCCAGCAAACTGATCCAGGATCTAATCCGTAATCCCGCCC
>DAIQPZ010000252.1:0-3050 GCA_036787065.1 Anaerolineaceae bacterium | reverse complement strand
ATATGAGGCCGCTCAGTTCCGCCCGAGATATCCTCATCGACCCCCCGGCTCAAAGCGCCGATGTCGCTTTTTTCTTCAAAGAAGCCCACCGTTTCGAGCAGCGTCAGCGCGGATGCAACCGCGCTTTCTGGCAGGCGCTAAACGTCCGCTGGCTTCTCGTTTCTCTGCCCACCAGCAGCTTGAGCGGGAAACATGATCTGGTCGATCGCCAGCGGCGCCTGGTGGGTGAAGCATTAGAAGGTCTGCCCTGGCCTGTGACAGAAGTGTTGGTCGCAACAGAACTGGTGTTTTGTATCCACAAGGGGTAAATAAATGCCTGAAAAAAAACCTTCTAAACTCAATCGATATTTACAATGGGATGCCTGTATCAATACCCGCGAAATGGGTGGATATCCGGTAGAAAACGGCACGATCCGCTGGAAATCCCTGATCCGGTCTGACAATACCGCCCAGCTCACCTCACCCAGCCGCCAGGCCTTGATTGACTATGGTATCCGCACCGTGATCGATCTACGCTATCCCGGAGAGCTCCAGATGGAACCTAGCCCATTTATGGCGGGCAAAGATCATACCCCTGATTATTACAACATCCCTTTGGATGAAGATCAAGACCTAGCCTGGCCAGGCGGAGACCAGAAACCCCATCAATTGATGAGCGACATGTACCAGCGCATGCTCGAAACCAACCGCCATCACGTCGCCGCGGTTCTCACTTGCATGGCCGAATCTCAACCAGGGGGCATTATTTTTAATTGCTACGCGGGCAAAGATCGCACAGGATTAATCGCCGCGATGGTTCTTGGACTGTTAGGGGCATCCAGGGAGACGATTATCAGCGACTACGCACTGACCACGCCAGAGATACTCAAAATCCGCGAAAAGAGGCTCTCAATGGCGCGCTTATCACCTGACAGGCAGGCCTATTTCACCGTGATCTGGACCTCCCTTCCAGACAGCATGCGCCTCACGCTGGACTACCTTGACCAGCGCTATGGGGGCATTATGGGATATCTGGCCGCCACGCCCCTGACCAGTCCAACGATCACCGCCTTGCGCGACCGGTTGGTCGAATAAAACCGTCGAAGCAAGGGTCGATTAAACCTATATGACGCGCAAAAAAGGGCAATCAAAATCAAAAAAAGCTGGCTCGCAAAAGGATGACGGCATCCTCCCCATGGGGTCAGGAAATAAAGCCGGTTTTGCGCCAGCTCAAAGCGCGGTCAATGTGGCTTTGAACCGCTTTCGAAACTTGCTGTCGCCCGAAGAATACGACCGGCTTGTTGAAGAGCTCGACCTGCCTCTACCGCCAGCCCTACGCATCAACCCATTAAAATCTCAGCCGGCTGAGTCCGTCAAAGCCTGGCGGGAGCGTTACAACTGGACCCTCAAATCGATCGCTTATGAGCCGGCCGGCTGGCAGGTATTATCCTCCCCGGCGCCCATCAGCCAGACCATTGAACATCGCCTGGGCTTTTATTACATCCAGGACGCGGCTTCGATGGCGCCCGTCGCATTATTTGACTTTGACCCATCAATTGATCGCCCACTGATCCTGGATATGGCCGCATCACCGGGTGGAAAGACCACCCACCTGGCCAGCCGCACCGGTGATCACGGCCTGATTATCGCCAACGATGCCAGCGTCTCGCGCCTGCCGGCCTTGAGGATTGTCTTGCAGAATTGGGGAGCGATCAACACCGCCATCACCAATTATCCAGGTGAGCGCTTTGGGACCTGGTACCCGGAAGTTTTCGACCGGGTATTATTAGATGCCCCTTGCAGCATGCAGGGGCTGCGTTCGACTGAATCGCACCCGATACGCCCGATCTCGGATAATGAAATACAGGGTTTATCCCAACGCCAAGGGCGGCTGCTTGAGAGCGCCTTTAAGGCTGTCCGCCCAGGAGGCCAGGTGGTCTACAGCACCTGCACACTCACGCCCGATGAAGATGAAGCGGTGGTCGATGGACTTTTGAAACATTATCCGGATCTGGCCAGGGTAGAAGATATCTCCGCGCATTTCCCTGCCCCTGTCCCGGGTTTAATTTCCGATGGGTCCCACAGCTTTGACCCTTCCCTTGAACGGTCAGCGCGCCTGTGGCCACACCGTTTGGGGACATCCGGTTTTTTTGCCGCATTAATCTCCAAAAAAGACAGCCTTATGGGCCATTTGGGCAGCGAACCACACGACCGGCGGCCTGGAAATGCTTTTGGCCTGGGTGGGTTGACCCGTCTCTCCCCTCGCCAGCAATCCAATTTATTAGACCGGTTCACCCAATGCTACGGTTTCGATTTTACCAACCAGGTTGAAAACCAGGGTTTGATCCTGGCGCAGCGCTCGTCCGGGGCCAACACCAGACAGATCTATTCTTTACCGGAGATTTTTGCGGAAAGATTTATGGACCTGCGCGCGCATACCCTCGGGCTGCTTTTTTGTGAAGAGACGCCAGGTGGGTTTGTCCTTTCACATGAGTGGGCCGCGCGCTTTGGCCATCGTTTTACCGCGGGTCATTTCCTCTTGCCGGAAGAGCTGGTAAGCCACTGGATTAAGGGTGAAGATCTACCCGGTATCGCTGCTGCCGCTCCTCCAGCCAACCCCATTGTGATGGTGACCGACCTTTCAGGGCGCAATCTCGGCCGGGGAAAAATTCAAAGAGAGCGCTTAAAGAACCTTTTACCCAAAAGGATCCTTTAATATTGGATTCTTCGTAACGTCATTGACTAAACTGCGCACCCCGCAGGACAGGGTCATTGCTTTTTCATCTTCCCAAAAAGTAACTGCTCAGGCTTGAGTGAAAAAGACCCGAATTTGAGGTGTTTGTGGGTGCGAAGCACCCACAAACACCTCAAATTCGGCAACTTTCACCTCATAGCTGAGTAGTTACCCCAAAATAGCACTGAACACTATTCCCCAGTCGTCGGATGCGGCTGGGGAATAATAATTTTAATTTGAGTCAAAGGTCATACAGTACAAAATATAGAATTTTTATAGATTGTATTTGGGACATTGATAGCTTTTTTCACATAAGATGACATTATTACAATTTTAT
>DAIQPZ010000251.1:0-3051 GCA_036787065.1 Anaerolineaceae bacterium | reverse complement strand
TCTTCAGAGAAATTGTCTTCGGAAAATTCTTCGTCCCCATCTTCATCTTCCTTATCCTCACCGTGGACGTGTCCATGGGCAAGCTCTTCTTCCGTCGCGGGGCGCAGGCCTACCACTGTGACGTCAAAAAGCAGTTGTTTACCCGCCAGGGGATGGTTGAAATCCAGGCGAATGGTATCCCTGGTAAAGGAATCGATGAACGCGTCCATCACTTCGTCGTCATTGTTTTGCACCTGGAGCTGGATGCCTTTTTTTACCGGGATTTCGGGCGGGAACTGGCTGCGAGGTATCTCTACCGACGATTCCGGATCAAGTTCGCCGTAGCCGTCTTTCGACTCGACGGGCACTTTTTTATTATCTCCGGTGGCCATGCCATAAAGTTGGCTTTCCAAACCGGGGATGATGTCGCCGGATCCTTGAATGAATATCAAGGGTTCGTCTCTGTCAGCGGAATCAACCACTTTACCGTCCACGGTCAGGGTGTATTGCAGGCTGACGACGATATCATCGGCCACAATTTGGGGATTATTTTGATTATCCAAAGTATACTCACTCCACAACTAGGCATAAAAAAACGGTCTTTTATTTTAACCCTCAGCAACCGGCCGGCTGAAACTCGCCCCGATTATATCATAACCTTGTATTACTTCCCCTGTTAAGAAAAGGTTTTTTTTGTGCATCCCACGCACCGCCAGCGCTCTGACCGTGGCGCTGCATGGAACGCACGGCTTCTTCCACTAACCCCAGAAACATGCCGCTGCCGCGGTACAGAGAACGTCAGTCCATCCCAGAATCCGATCCGTTTTGGAAAATATTTTTGATTATCTAAAACGAGTTGTTATCAAGCGATCCTCCTGATAGAATAAGGCACGGTTTATCTTGTTTTAAGAATACACTTATGAGCGATATCTAATCATTATTGGAGGTTTTATGTCCTCAGAACGCTGGACTGAAGTAGATCGGTACATCGATGACCTGTTCGCCCCGTCAGACCCCGCTCTCGATGCGGCTTTACAGGCATCCACGGATGCAGGGCTCCCGCCGATCCAGGTGACACCCAACCAGGGCAAACTCCTGGCGATCCTGGCCCAATCGATCCAGGCCCATTCCATATTGGAGATCGGTGTCCTGGGGGGATACAGCACGATCTGGCTGGCGCGCGCCCTGGCGCCGGGTGGGAAGGTGATCACGCTCGAAGTTGACCCCAAACACGCCGAGGTGGCACGGGCCAATCTGAAACGCGCCGGTCTGGACGGAATGGTTGAGCTGCACCTCGGTCCTGCCCTGGAAACCTTACACCGGCTCTTTGCTTCAGGCTCCGGATCTTTCGACATGGTGTTCATTGATGCGGATAAGGCCAACTGCGCGGCCTACTTCGGTTGGGCGCTCAAATTAACCCATCCCGGCAGCCTGATCATCACCGATAACGTGGTGCGCGGCGGCGCGGTGGCCGACCCTACCGCCCGTGATCCGGACATACAGGGTGTGCGGCGCTTCAACGCCGCGATGGCGGCGGAACCGAGTGTAACCGCCACGGTGGTCCAGACGGTGGGCAGCAAAGGGTACGATGGGTTTGCCATCGCCCTGGTAAAATGAATAAAGACTGATATTGCCGTTAACCCTCACTTGGGTGGCAGATGCCAGGTGTCGTTGTAGCTCAATAGATGCCAGATTCCCTTGTCTTTTACCCATTCGGTGAGGGATGTGTTGAGAGGGTCGATCCAGGCCCGGCTGCCTGAAGGAGGAAGATGAAATAAAACCATAAAAGCCACAACGATAAAACCGGCGTGGGTGACCGCGATCACATGTTGGCCGGCATATTGGGTGGCCAGCCGTTCGAGGGTGCAATTGACCCGCTCGACGAAGCCCATCCAACTCTCACCGTTGGGAGGAAATGGCCGCTTTGGTTCTATCTCGGGGTTGAAATCGCCATATAGCTCCCTGAACTCTTGGTGTGTCAGTCCGTCCGCGTCACCAGGTATTTGCTCGACCAGGTCAGGGTCAGCGATAGGGGTTCCCACGGGCAAGGCTTGAGCGATGATCTCGGCGGTCTGCCGGGCGCGCAGAACCGGGCTGGTCAAAAAAACCTGGCAGCCAATATGATCGCCGGTCACACGGAAGCGGTCAGCGAGGCGATGAGCCTGTGAAAAGCCCTCAGGGGTCAGGCCGGTGCAGCTTTTTATCCCGGAGATCATCCCAGATTGAATATGGTTAGACTCGGCATGACGGATGAGGGTCAGATGCATGGCAATCCCTTTGGACGGGCAAGCTCATAGAAAACCTGGTTATAAATAATCCTTGTTATTGATTATGTCGCATTTCGAGGAAAAAAGATAATCCAGGCAGGTAGGTATTTAATATAAGGCGTTTGGAACAGGTCAATGTTTAATTGTGCGTCAATTGATAAAATTTGGCAAGGAATATGAATAATTAGTCCCATGCATCCAGGAGAAACCCGCATGTCTTCAGTCAATCTTGATGGACACTGGCGCCTATACCACTTTGAAGAAGGTGCTTTTACCGTGCGCCAACCGGACGACCTTCAATCTTTACCGGTGACTCCACTGGCGGCAACCGTTCCCGGCAATGTGGAGCTGGACTTGCATGCCGCGGGTGAGCTGGTCGATCCATTTTACGCCGGGCATATACGAGACCTGCGCCCGCTCGAATTTCACGAGTGGTGGTACCAGAGGGAATTCGTACTGGCGGAGGAGAGGGAGGGGCGACCCGGCGTTGAGGGTAGGCGCTCTGGCGACCAAGGGTGGGTCGCCCGTACAACAAGGATCTCTGGCAAGCAAGGGTGGGTCGTCCGTACAGCAACGAGCTCTGGCGAGCAAGGGAGTGGCGACCTTACGACAAGGAGCTCTGGTGAACCAGGGAGCGTCGACCGTATACCGCAGTGGGACCTGGTATGCGAAGGGATCGACACGGTGGCGACGATCTGGATCAACGGAACGGTGGTAGGGCGCCCGGAAAACAGCCTGATCGGGCACCGTTTCGACGCCAGCGAAGCGCTGGTTTGGGGCCAGGAGAACACGATCACCATCCGCA
>DAIQPZ010000026.1:23840-25840 GCA_036787065.1 Anaerolineaceae bacterium | reverse complement strand
GGCGGTAGGCGTTACTAGTTTCTGACCCTTCCCTTTAGCTCAGGGCAGGGTTAGGTGGGGTAGGGGCTGGTGTCTTGTTTGACCGAAAGGAGCGCTCTTTGCGGACGTATATTCTTCGCCGTTTGATGAGCATGGCCCTGGTCTGGGTGGGAGTGACCATTCTCACCTTTGTCATTGCCAACGTAGTCCCCAGCGATCCGGTCGCTCTGCGCCTGGGGCCAAAAGCCACGGCGGAAAGCATCGCTCAAATGCGTCACCAATATGGCCTGGATTTGCCCATGCCGGTCCAATACCTGCGTTACCTGGCGGGTTTGACCAGGGGCGATCTGGGCGATTCCATCTGGTCCAACAGGCCCGTGATCCAGGACCTTGCGGATTACCTTCCAGCCACGCTTGAGCTGGGGCTCAGCGCTTTTATTTTGACGATCTCGTTTGGTATTCCGTTTGGCATTTGGGCCGCCACGTCGGGCCTTCCCTGGCTGGACCGGTCCATCCAACTGCTGGCTACCATCGGGCTGGCGATCCCCTTGTTCTGGTTTGGGATGCTGCTCCAGCTCCTGTTTTACCGTCAATGGGGGGTGCTGCCGATGGACAGTCGGATTGACCTGACCCTGGGTGCACCCGTTCATCTGACCGGTTTATTAGTTTTGGATAGTTTACTGCGTGGTGATTTGCCCCGTTTCTTAAATGCCTTGAAGCACCTGGTCTTACCCGCCATTACCCTCAGCCTGCCTGCCATAGGGGCCGTCGCGCGCATGACCCGCGCGGCGGTGCTGGAAACACTTTCACAGGATTACGTGCGCATGGCGCGCGCCAAGGGCCTCACGGCGCAAAGGGTGATCTGGAAACACGTATTGGCCAATGCCTTACTCCCGGTGGTCACCTTGCTGGGTAATACGGTTAACAGCCTGGTGGCGGGGGCCTTTGTGGTCGAAGTGATCTTTAACTGGCCTGGGATCGGGTGGTATGCCACCAAAGTCATCCTGGCCTCGGATTACGGCGCCATCGTCAGCATCACCCTGATGGTAGCCATCTTTTGTACGACGGTCAACCTGGTCGTCGATATGCTCTACAGCCTGCTCGATCCGCGCATCCAACTGGCCTGATGGATACCCAAATTGCGTATAGACGTGTAAAAATGCATCGATTTCTCCGGAATCCATCCAGTTGGCTGTTCCTCGGACTTTCGCTTGCCGTCATCCTGGTGGCGGTAAGCGGAGCCTGGTTGGCGCCGCGCGATCCCCTGGCGGTGAAGACCTCGGATCGCTTTCAATCGCCGGGCAGCCAATACTGGATGGGGACGGATAACCTGGGGAGGGATGTGCTCAGCCGGAGTATCGCGGGCACTCGCCTGGCCCTCCAGAGCTGTGGGGTCATCCTGGTCAGCGCTACAATGCTCGGATTGCTCATAGGCGTCGTCTCGGGCTACTACGGTGGGGTGGTGGATGAGGTCGCCATGCGTATATCCGACATTTTCATTGCTTTTCCGGGCCTTGTCCTGGCGTTGGCCATCGCGGCGGCCCTCGGACCCAACCTGACCCACGCGATGATCGCCATTTCGGCCGTGTGGTGGCCTTCGTACGCGCGCCTGGTGCGCGGTCAGGTCCTGGCCATTAAAAAACGGGAATTCATCCAGGCTGCGCGGGCATTGGGCGCCAGCGACCTGACTATCATGTGGGCGCACATTATCCCCAATATCGCCATTCCGCTGTTGATCCAGGTTACCTCCGATATTGGCCCGGCGTTGGTGACCACGTCTAGCCTTAGCTTCATTGGAATGGGTGCGCAGCCGCCCACGCCTGAGTGGGGTTCGATGGTCAGCCTGGGGCGTAAATACTTGTTGGATTATTGGTGGATGTCCACTTTTCCGGGTCTGGCCATATTTATCACCGTGGTTATTTTCAACGGCCTGGGGGAGACCATCCGTACATCATTATCACCCCGGCGATGAGGTTAACCAACTAGTTTTCGGCGCCTGGTATTCGGGAATCCGCAGTATA
>DAIQPZ010000026.1:0-23740 GCA_036787065.1 Anaerolineaceae bacterium | reverse complement strand
CGATGAGGTTAACCAACTAGTTTTCGGCGCCTGGTATTCGGGAATCCGCAGTATAGTCGTTTTACAATTTGATTACGATAAGGAGTTGTATAGCGATGGAAACAGTGACAATATCCTCGAAATATCAAGTCGTCATTCCACGCGAAGTGCGAAAAAAATTTAATTTAAAGCCAGGACAGAAAATAGCGTTCATTCCTTACAAGGGAACATTGCGCGTAGTGATTATTCCGTCAATTGAAGCGGCGCGCGGTATGTTGAAAGGCTTGAATACCGACGGCATTCGTGAAGAAGAAGATGAGGAACGCGTACGAAGTCTTTAAGCGGGTGCTCACACAGTTTGGCGAAGAACGGGCTTTAGACGCTGACGGCAGCATGGGCGTTGGAGAAATTGTGGACTTAACCCGACAAATTGCCGTAGATGCTGCCCTGTTATCGACCGATTTAAAGCTGGCGATGGCAGACAGTATTATTCTTGCCACAGCTCGTGCCCACGCAGCGACCTTGTGGACGCAAGACGAACACTACTTCATGGGGATTAGCGGTGTTCGGTTTTTCGAGAAGAAACCGTAAAGAACTTATATTAATTAGCGGGCTTTCTATCGGCTAATCAAAATTAATGACACGAGAGGGGATCCTCTGACATAAACTCATGCTTATGATAATTATACTTATCATAAGCATGAAGTCGATCAGGTCTTTTTCCCATCCCCTACCCCAACCGCGATTTCGAAAAGTTGTTGGTAATGATTTCGTGCTCATTGTCACTGGTTTTTTTATCTACTGATGATCGTGGAATTCTGATCCCGTTTTGCCTCAATTGTTATTTATGACCATCCCCTCCCCCATTTTCGTATTTCTTGGCAATGCCACCATTTATTGTAACCGCTCGGCCATGTAAAGAAAGTTGTCGAATTTGATTCGAGCACGGTTTTGTACCTGCGCCTTCATGCCATCGTAAAAACTGGGTGTTGCAGACCGTACCTCCCCTTCTCCCATAAGGTTGTATGGGAGAAGGGGAAATCAATTGAATTTTATTTACGTTTTCATCAATGGGTGACCACGGGTAAGTAAATGAATCGGTTACTATTGGCCGGCGGAACAGTTCCGCACAAACCTGTTTGCCCTGGGTATGGGCCAAAAGATAAACCGCCGTGGGCAACGCATGAATTTGTCACCCTGGCCGGGATGAACCAATCAGCCGGCAAACCCGTAGTGTAATAATCCAGGAAGGATCCATAGGGTCCAGTGATGGTGGAGCTCTCGAAGGGTGGGATCCAGTTTGTAAACGGGACGACGATCAGGAAGGGTAACACCGTCCCAGCGGGGATAGGTTTCGTATACGCGCCAAAGGATTGTTGGTTGGTTAATGAAATTGGGCGCGTATCTGCGAGGCGCCACCTGGATTGATAGAGTGTGCCTTCCTCCCAGAAATCATAATTCGACATAATCGGATCCAGATCGGTAAAAGTAGATGACCCGGTGGTGTAATTTCTCAGGATTTTCCCTGTAACCCTGGGGTTTAACAATGGGTTATCCAGTGTGATATCGACGACAACGTTTTCGTTTATATTTTTCTGATGACGGCCGTATTTGGCTGTATTGTACAGGGTGACATTTAAATCCCCTGAACCAGTATACGTGCCTGAAGGGGTTTCCTTTCCACTGACACCGTCAAAGAGCACCAGCGGGTTGGGGTCCGCGGGCACGCTCCGCGTCACAGTATAAGAATAGGCCCCAGTAAAAGGCCGGCGAAGATGGATCAGGTGGTCCATTGAAGAATCATGAATAACGGCGTTGGTCGTTACGATGACCCGCGTCAGATAAGGACCACATATATTATTATTGCATGCATACGTGATCACTTCTTCCATGCGGATGTACATGCCAAAATCGTTGTAATCATAATCGCCATCATACCAATCTTCTACGCCAAGATATCCATTTTCACCAAAGTAGGGATAGTGAACAGGATTGCAATAACTGGAGGTTGCATTCGCACTGGCGCCAGGGATTGTCACAATGGCTGTGTTGACGTATGCCGCGCTGGTGGGCATGCTCCCCTTGTAGGTACAACCATTTTGGACGATCGTCACTCCGGAGGGATTTAGGGATAAGTCCAGGGCTGTACCACTCGCGCTATATTGCCATACCTCACCCGGGTTGAACACGGCATCGCCATTTCCGGAAATTTCAAGGTCAAAGACAGGGGTAATCCCGGTCTGGTTATCGGTGACGTTGACACCCGGTTTTAGAATGGACACGTTGCCTGTATTGGTTACCTTGTAAGTCCAGTTAACACCCTCGCCGGGTCTGATCTGGGGTACGTCGGCGCCATTTGGATCGGCGGCAGTTTTCCCATTGGTATACTTCACAATGCTGACCGAGGGTTGTGGTGGATTGCAATAACTGGAAGTCGCATTTGCGTTTGCGCCGGGGATTGAAACCGTGCCTGTGTTGATGTAAGCGGTGCGTGACGGCTGTGTTTTATTCAAGGAGCAGGCATCCAATTGGACTTTTGTTCCTTGAGGGGGTGTTACCAGGTCAAACGCGGTTCCGGAGGCTTTGTATTGCCAGGTCTCTCCTGGATCAAAAACACCATCGCCATTTCCGAAAATTTCAAGGTCAAAGACAGGGGAGACCCCGGCCTGGTTATCGGTGACCACCACTTCAGATTTTGGAATGGATACGTTGCCGGTGTTGGTGAGATCGTACGTCCAGGTGACAGGGTCGCCGGGCTTGAGCTGTGGTACGTCTGCTCCATTGGGATCGCTGGCGGTCTGGCCGTTGGTGTGCTTGACCAGACTCACCGATGGATGCGGTGGCATGACAATCTCAATGATTGAATCCTGATAAAGCCGGTCTTTTATCCCGAGGCCATCATTATAGAGGATCACAGCGATTATTTGACCGGCTTTGGGTACGAAATCATTGTGGCTTTTGGCTGCCGCAGCCAGATCGATGGCGTTCTGTGAAACGCTTCCGGTGGACGTGGCAGTCCCCCACACAATCAGGTGGATCGCATTTTGGATGTCATCACGCGTGCTGGCGCCTTTATTATTGATCACCCAGTTTACTTCTCCCCATGGAACGAGATCACCCAGTTTATACACACCTTGTTGAATGAGAGGTATATCCGCGGAAGCGAATGTCTTTATATCAACCGGCAGGTTGGCATCATAACTGGAATAAAGAGTAACCAGGTTGCCGTTTGGATAGGGATAATCTTCCACGCACCATCCAAGATAAGTTGTGTTATCTTGAACGTCATAACTATTTCCAATACCTGTAAAGGTGATATGAAAACTTGCGTCGGCTGGTGCTAAATAATTACTATAACTGGCAGTCACCTGCCCTGCTGGCAGGTTCAGGTTGGTAGGAATTGGGTTAAGAGAAAGGTTTTTCGCTTGCGCTACCTTGAAAAATATCAAGGTCGATGAGATGATTAAAATTGGGACAAGGCTTAAAGATAATAGACGAATAGGCCATTTCATACCTTATTCTCCTTATATTAACAATAATTTGTCTGCTTAGGACCCGATGATTAGTCCCCGAATTTGAGTTGTTTGCGCTTGCCAGGTAGTGCCTACGCCTTAAATTCAGGAATTCTTCTCTGGTGAATGAGTTGTTACGATTTGATTATTATTAATATCTTAGTTGATCTTGGAGAAATTTATTAAAATTGTATAAAGTAGTCGGGTTTTCTAATATTCTTTTTTGGCCGCCATCATGCATGACCGGCCTTCATGACCCCATATAATTCCAGCCGAGCTCAGACCCGTGTGAAAAGACCCGAATTTTGAGTGTTCGCGGGTGCGAAGCACCCGCGAACACTCAAAATTCGGCAACATTCTTACCCTGGCTGATTAGTTATAATTATTCAAGCAAATGAGTAATGTTTGCAATTACATCATCTGTTATTTCAGGAGACATTAATGGAGCTTTGTCAATTTCTTCTTATTTAATGCCTCCCAGGCGCCCACCCAGGGAGTGCCCAGCCGGTGGTGTTCTGGGATCTTGATCGCCATCAACTTCTGCGCTACCTTAATGGCCGTGGCTGCCACGGTGGGCCAATCGTCGCTCAAGACGGCCTCTTCCATGGTTTTACCCAGCTGGCCCGACCAGGCCCATTCCATCCGGAAGCGGTCGGCCTTCACCCAATACCCCCTCTTTTCCCAGGCATCCACACTGATATCGATCGCCCCACCGATCTCTTGCAGGGCCAGCGCGATAAACGCCGTCTGGTCGCGGCTCACACCATCGGGTTGTGTTTGTTTCATTAACTCACGAATAGATAAGACGACTTCTCTGCTCAATCGGGTGCGCTGTTTGCCTGCCCCGTCAGTATGGATCACACGACTCAAGGATAAGTTCCTCCTAAAAAAAAGTTGCCGTATTTGAGGTGATTGCACTCACCTGGTAAGCGCGATCATCTCAAATTGCGATCTCTTTCCGCTTTGTTAATGGAGTTCTTACAGTGTTCCATTATAATCCGATTATTGACGTGCTACGGCCTCTGGCTTATAATTTCAAGCTCAGGGCAAGTGCTGGAATTGGCAGACAGGCATGACTTAGGATCATGTGCGGAAACGCGTGAGGGTTCAAGTCCCTCCTTGCCCATGTTGCTGAAATGGTTTTCTTCGACCGAATTTTTTTTAAGGATGAGCAAATTGAAAATCGAGACTACACCCCGTGATGATCACCAGGTCAGGCTGGTAGCAGAGTTTGAGCAAGAGCAGTTTGATAAGTACAAGCATCAGGCAGCTCGCAAGATTTCCAAAGATACTAAAATCCCCGGTTTTCGCCCTGGTAAAGCCCCATATGACGTCGTCAGGCGCATGATGGGCGAAAAGGCTATCGCGGAGCAGGCCATGGATCTGTTGATCGATGAAGTTTATCCTGAGATCATCAAAGAGTCTGACATCCATCCCTATGGACCAGGCTCATTGGATGAAATCGTAAAAATGGAACCCCCTACTCTGGCCTTCCTGGTTCCCCTCGAGCCTAGCGTTGAATTGGGTGATTACCGATCGGTACGCATCCCCTACGAGCCAACTCTAATTTCAGAAAAAGACGTGGATGATTCGATAGACCGGCTGCGCACAAGTTCCGCGACCGTCGAACTGGCTGACCGGCCCGCGGGCAATAACGATCTGGTTTATCTCAATGTCCACGGGCGCCTGACCCACCCCACCGAAGGGGAAGATGCTGAAGTTTTCAAAGATGCTCCCACGCAGGTCTGGATCCGTTCCGAAGAAGAGCAGAAAAAAGGCGAATGGCCCTACCCTGGTTTCGCCCGCGAGATGCTCGATGTCTCTGCCGGTGAAGATAAAATCCTGCTGCACACCTTCGCCGAAGATTCCGCGGATGAAAGCCTGCGCGGCCGGGAAGTCGAATTCCATGCTTACATCGAATCGGTCAAAGCGATGAAGCTGCCTGAGTTGGATGAAGAATTTATCCACAAGTTAGGCGATTTCAAAACAGTGGACGAGATGCGCGCCAACATGCGCGAACGGCTCGAACACAATGCTAAAGATGAATATGACGAAGACTATTTCAACCAGTTGACCGACAAGATCCGCGAGACCGCCAAACTCGAATACCCGCCTCAGGCCATTAAGGATGAGTCCGAGACCGTTCTGGATAACATCAACCAAGATCTGGCACGACAAAATCTGGATTTCGAGTCCTATCTCAAAATACGCCAGATGGATAAGGACACCTTCGTCGAGAAGGAAATCAAACCTGTGGCTGTCAAACGCCTGGAGCGCGCACTCATCCTGGATGCGATCGGCAAGATTGAGCAGTTGAAGGTGGATGTGGAGGAAGTGACCAATATGGTCAGCCGCACCATTAGCGCGATGCAGCGGTCGGGCGAACTCAAGCGGTATCGCGGCCGGATGTCCGAAGATCAATTCACCAATGCCCTGGCCATGGACGCCGCGGCTCGTACGATGAACCACCAGGTACTGGAAAAGCTAAAGGCCATTGCGACTGGAACAGAAGAAATACTGACCGTCGAATCGATTGCTGTTGAATCTATTGCCGCGGACATGGCTTCAGTTTCTGAAGAAGGTTCAGTTTCGGACGTCTCAGCTCCTCCAGACGTCACGACTGCTTCAGACGTCACCGTCTCGCCTGATGAAGAACCATCGAGCACTGAGAACCAGGGTTAACCTCAGGATTTATTTTTGCTAAAGAAACTCCAACATAGGATGGTATCACCATGCCCAGTAACAATTTTGACTTTCGTTCCCTTATCCCGATGGTTGTTGAGACCACGGGCCGCGGTGAACGCGCTTATGATATTTATTCTTTGCTGCTTAAAGAGCGGATCATCTTCGTCGGTACACCCATCGACGATCAGGTGGCAAATGTCGTCGTGGCTCAGCTCCTTTATTTGAGCAAGGAAGATCCCGAAAAAGGGATCCAGATGTACATTAATTCGCCTGGTGGACAGATATATTCCGGCCTGGCCATTTACGACACCATGCAAATGATCCCCAATAAAATCAGCACGGTGTCGGTTGGCTTCTCGGCTTCATTCGGCACTGTCCTTTTAGCGGCTGGCACAAAAGGCCAGCGCTACGCCCTGCCGCATGCCACGATCCATATGCACCAACCCCTGGGCGGCATTCAGGGCCAGGCCTCCGACATCGAGATCCACGCCCGCGAGATCCTGCGCCTGCGCTCACGTCTGAATGAGATCCTGGCTGGCGCAACCGGCAAACCACTGGAAGAGATCGAACGCGATACCGAACGCGATTTCTTCTTGAATGCAGAACAGGCGGTTGCGTACGGCCTGGTGGACCAGGTGCTGATCCCACCCGCCAAGTAACCCAAAGAATATCGAAGGATGTTTTTTTTGGGGACTTTTCTCCGCAAGGTGTAGAAAAGTCCCCATTTCGTAGCTACTCAGCCTTTGGGTGAAAGTTGCCCCATTTTTATGGTAATAACCTATGATTCTTGATCAACACCCCCAAATCAAAGGCGTCATCCTGGATATGGATGGGGTATTATGGACCGACACTCAGCCGATTGGCCAACTGCCGGCCCTATTTAACCGCATGCGCGCACTGGGGATCCAGATCTCCCTGGCAACCAATAACGCGACCAAGACAGGCGAACAACATCGTTTGAAATTGGCCGGTTTCGGCGTCCAGCTCGAACCCTGGCAGGTAGTCAGCTCCGCCCAGGCGGCCGGTTTTTATCTTAAGAAGAAACATCCCGAAGGCGGCGCCATCTTCGTGGTGGGCGAGACCAGCCTGGTAGAGGCTTTAAAAGATTATGGATTTATCCATACCGAACAGGCGGGCAGTATGCTTGCGGTGGTGGTGGGATTGGATTACCATCTGACTTATGCCAGTTTACGCCAGGCCGGTTTGTTAATCCGCCGGGGCGCTGAATTTATCGGCACCAACCCGGACCGCACCTTGCCCACACCGGATGGCTTGATCCCTGGCGCCGGTTCCATCCTGGCTGCCTTGGAAGCGGCTACCGACGTTAAGCCCGTCATTGCCGGGAAACCTTCTCCGGCGCTATTCCAGCTTGCCATGGACCGGATGGGGTTAAGGCCAGAAAATACACTGGTAGTGGGTGATCGCCTGGATACCGATATCGCTGGCGGGCAGGCCGTCGGTTGTCTGACGGCCCTGGTGCTGTCGGGAGTCACCTCTCAGGCGGAGGCCCAGGCCTGGTCGCCAGCACCCGATTGTATTGCCCCAGACCTGGAGGCGCTCATTGGATAATCTCAACCCCGTGGACCAAACAGCTCCTGTGAAACCGTTGATTTATGACCTGGACTTGGACGAACTGACTCAACACATCGTTGCGATGGGACAGCCGTCTTATCGCGCCAGTCAGGTCTGGCAGGGACTTTACCGCAATTATTGGAAAACGCCGGATGAATTTACCAACCTACCTGCTTCCTTCCGGTTACAGTTAGCGGATCAGTTCCTTTTTTCAGGTTTGGCCCCAAAACAAATGCTGCAATCCAAGGATGGCGACACGCTCAAAACCCTTTTCTCCCTGGTTGACGGCCGCGCCGTCGAGGCGGTGCGCATGTTTTATGACGAACGGCGCACATTGTGCATCTCCACCCAGGCGGGTTGCGCCATGGGCTGTGTGTTTTGCGCCACCGGGCAAATGGGTTTTATGCGCAACCTGACCAGCGGTGAGATTGTCGAGCAGGTGATTTATTATGCCCGCCTGCTCAGCCAGGATAGGGAGAAGGTTACCAACGTCGTCCTGATGGGTATGGGCGAACCGTTTCATAATTATGACCCGGTGATGGCCGCTATCGATCGCCTGAACCACCCGGCCGGCCTCAACCTGGGCGCGCGGCGCTTCACCATCTCGACGGTTGGATTAATCCCCGCTATCCGGCGTTTTGCTGATGAAAAACGCCAGGTCAACCTCGCCATCAGCCTGCATGCCGCTAATGACGTGCTGCGCACATCCATGCTCCCGATCAACCACAAATACCCGATCAAAGAATTGTTAGATGCCTGCCGTTACTACATCTCTATGACCAACCGGCGCATTTCCTTTGAATGGGCCCTGATTCAAGGGGTCAATGATCACCCCGATGATGCCCGAGAGCTGGCTTTCCTGCTCAAAGGGATGATCTGCCACGTGAACGTGATTCCATTGAACCCCACCCAGAAATACCATGGCCAGGCCACCACTCGCGAACGGGCAGAGGCCTTCAGTGCTGAAATGGTGCGCTTAGGCATCCCATGTACGATCCGTATGCGCCGAGGGATTGACATCCAGGCCGGCTGCGGTCAACTAGCCATCGCGGGAACATCGGCGTAGGCGCCAGATCATGGGTAGAATTTGAAACCGGGTAGTCTGGGCGAACCATCCGCTTGTTTTTAGCTTTTTATTTGGACCGGAGAATATATTCTGACTGGAATGATCGTGCCGATGATAGGGAAGTAATCACAATATGGAATTTCTCAATAAATGGAAAGATGGTCTGGCGCGCACCCGTAAAGTGACGTTTGGACGGATTGCCAACCTGCTTGGTGCCAGTGAAATAAACCCTGAATTATGGGATGAAATGGAAACCACCTTGATCCAGGCCGACATGGGGGTTGAGACGGTTCAGGCCATACTGGCGGCTTTACAAGAAAGGGTGAAGATCGAGGGTTATACCCGGTCCGACGAGTTGCAGGATGCATTGCGCGGTGAGTTGATTCTCCGCTTGTCTCCGCCCCCCACGCTGGATTTTTCCAATAAGCCCACCGTGATCTTGATTGTCGGTGTGAATGGTTCGGGTAAGACGACCACCATTGCTAAACTGGGCAAACAATGGTCGAACGCCCACAAGCAGGTCCTCCTGGTGGCTGGAGACACTTTCAGGGCTGCCGCGGTGGACCAGTTGCAGGTGTGGGGCGAACGACTCAACCTGGCGGTGATCGCCGGGCAAGCGGGTGGAGACCCTGGGGCTGTCGCTTACGATGGTATTCAATCCGCCTTAAGCCGGAATGCTGACATCGTCTTAATCGACACGGCGGGCCGCTTGCACACCCGCTTCAACTTGATGGAAGAACTAAAAAAGGTGAACCGTGTGGTGGGTAAAGCCCTCCCAGGCGCGCCGCATGCCACCTGGTTGGTGCTGGACGCGACCACCGGTCAGAACGCGCTGCAGCAGGCCAAGGCTTTTAAGGATGCGGTACAGGTGAATGGGGTGATCCTGGCCAAGCTCGATTCATCCGCGCACGGTGGGATGGCTTTTGCCATCCAGAGCCAGCTAGGTTTACCCATTTTATACGCTGGACTGGGTGAAAAGCCCGATGACTTGCAGCTCTTTGACCGGGAAGCCTTCGTCGACGGGATTCTTTCCTCGAAATGAAGAGATCGGAATTTGAGATATATGCGCTTACCTGGTCAGCGCATATATCTCAAATTCGGAAGCTTTCTTTCTGAGGCCTGGTTGTTAGGAATAAATTATAATTAACAGAATGGTGAAAAAACATGCAAGACACGATTGATCGACTGCGTCAGGCGAATGAAAAAATCCAGAAGCTCCTGGTGCATCTTTGACTTGTCCAAAAAAGAAGTTGAAATAATCAAATTAGAACGCGAATCAGAAAACCCGGCTTTATGGGAAGACCGCGATCGCGCCCAGAAAATGATGAAACAACTGTCTAACCTGCGGGACGAAGTTAATGCATGGCGTACGCTGCAACAGCATGTGCAAGAGACGCTCGAGTTAGCTGAACTCGAAGATGACGGTTTGCAAGCTGAGCTTGACCAGGAATTGGCTGGGATAGAAAAGGAAGTGTCACAGCGCGAACTGACGACCTTATTATCCGGCCCGCATGATCATGGTAATGCCCTGCTTGCTATCCATTCAGGCGCGGGCGGCACGGATTCTCAGGATTGGGCCGCCATGCTGGAGCGGATGTATCTGCGTTGGATCGAGCGCAGGGGTTTTGAAGCGGAAGTGTTAGACCTGACCGAAGGCGAGGAAGCCGGCATCAAGAGCATTACCATAGCCGTCAGCGGTGTAAATGCCTTCGGCTACCTCAGACCTGAAAAAGGGGTGCACCGCCTGGTGCGCCTATCTCCCTTCGATTCAGCCCACCGCCGGCACACCTCTTTTGCCATGGTCGAGGTGCTGCCCGAAGTGAGTGACGATCAAACGATCGTGATCAGCCCGGAAGATGTACGCATTGACGTCTTTCGCTCTTCGGGAGCAGGCGGGCAGAACGTACAGAAAAACGCCACTGCGGTGCGCCTGACGCATATTCCCACTGGCCTGGTGGTCACCTGCCAGAACGAGCGCTCGCAGATACAGAACCGTGAGAACGCCATGCGTGTCTTAAAGGCTCGCCTCCTGGAAATTAAACAGGCCGAACAGGATAAGGCGCTCTCGGAGTTGAAGGGAGATTACGTCAAAGTGGAATGGGGCAGCCAGATCCGTTCTTACGTGCTCCATCCGTACCAAATGGTCAAAGATCACCGCACGGATTTCGAAGTGGGCAACGCCCAGGCCGTCCTGGAAGGCGATATCGACGCGTTTATTGAAGCCTATTTGCGATCAAACCATAATAATTAAGAGGAGAGTCCCCGAATTTGAGGTGTTCGCGGGTGTCTGCACCCGCAAACACCTCAAATTCGGGCCTTATTCACGTGCGCTTGAGACGACCAACTTCCTTAATCGAGGATTCTGGCCAATTCTACCAGCCTGACATCGATCTCTTTCTTGTGGGCTACCACTTCACTCAAGGGAGTAGTGGTAATTTCGTTCTTGTGCAGCCCAGCCAGGACCCCAAATTCACCCCTGGCCCCCCCACTCTGATGGGCGGGGAGTTTACCTGAGATTGGGGTAATTGGGGCCGTGCGGCCCCAATTACCCCAATCTCAGGATCTATCTTTTATCGAGGAGTTTTCCCCATGATCACTGGAACGTGCTATATCCCTGTGTTGACCCTGCGGCAATTTATGCAGGATGTTTTCGTCGCGGTGAATGTGCCGCCTGAGGACGCCAGGACCTGTGCTGAAGTCCTGATTACCTCGGACCTGCGTGGGATCGAATCTCACGGTATCGGACGGCTCAAATTGTATTATGACCGCATTAAGAAAGGCCTTCAAATGCCGGTGACTCAGTTTGAGGTCGTGCGCGAAGGACCGGCCACGGCCTTGGTCGACGGTCATCACGGCATGGGCCAGGTGATCGGGGTCAGGGCGATGCAGATGGCCATCGATAAAGCCCGCATATACGGTATGGGTTCGGTCGCGGTGCGCAATTCTACCCATTTTGGCATTGATGGCTATTATCCGCTCATGGCGGTTAAAGCCGGAATGATCGGTTTCAGTGTCACCAATGCGCGCCCTTCGATTGCCCCAACATTTGGCGTCCAGCCCATGTTAGGCACAAACCCAATCGCTTTTGGCGCCCCCACCGATGAAGATTGTCCTTTCCTTTTTGACGCGGCCACCTCGATCACGCAGCGTGGGAAAATTGAAGTCCTGGCTCGCAAGGGCCAACCCGTGCCAGACGGATGGGTGATCGACCAGGTAGGCAGTTCTGCTTCCGACCCGGTTGCCATCTTGGATGGGTTTGCCAAAGAAAAGAATGCCTTGCTCCCCTTGGGCGGCGCGGGCGAACTGCTGGCAGGTTATAAGGGTTACGGGCTGGCGACTATGGTAGAGATCCTGTCTGCGTCTCTCCAGGGAGGCAGTTTCTTATATGGCTTGCTGGGTATTGGCGAGGACGGCAGTCCCAGGCCAAACTGCCTCGGTCATTTTTTTATGGCGATCAACATCGAATCGTTTATCGCGTTAGATGAATTTAAAGCCACCACCGGGGCTATTTTACGCGAGCTGCGCGCCGCGAATAAAGCCCCTGGACAGGAGCGCATCTATACGGCTGGCGAGAAAGAGTACGAGCGCGAACAAAAAATTGGGTCGGAAGGTGTTCCAGTATTACCTGAGCTGCAAAAAGATATAAAAAGTATACAGGTAGAATTGGGTCTTAATAAATACCAGTTCCCATTTTAATGAAGGCTCTAATCTTCGATTTCGGCGGTCTCATTCTCGATCCTGAGACCGCCGATGATCAATCCTGGCTGGAAATATTTGCGTCAAGACGAGCGACCAGGTGGCACGGGTCAAGCCTTTTCCGGATGTATACCAGGCCGTATTAACCGATCTGCGCCTCTTCCCGGAAGAAGCCATTGCTTTTGAAGATTCACCCAATGGCATCCAGTCCGCGAAGGCTGCCGGCTTATATTGTGTGGCCGTTCCCAATCCGATCACGCGCCTGTTAAACTTCAGCCAGGCCGATTAGGTGTTGCCGTCTCTATCCGACCTGAGATTACGCGATTTACTTAAACGGGTTGATCCATCGGGATAAATAGCCAGATAAAACGAGATTCACCAAAGCCTATCAGATTATCCGAGTTTACCCTTAATGGTTGGCTCGATCATGTATAATGGGGCAAATTTTTATCAGAGGTGATTTATTTGGCGATCAAAGCGGTTGTTTTCGACTTCGGTGGTGTATTGGTCAGGACGGAGGATTCATCCGGCCGGGTTAAGTGGGAGAAAAGACTAGGGCTCAATCCGGGAGAGCTCTCGAAGGTTGTGTTCGATTCTGATGCCTCCGTCCAGGCTTCCGTCGGTAAGTTACCCTTTACTGCGGTGTGGGAACACGTAGCACAAACATTTTCTCTGTCACCCGCCGAGGCCGATCAGCTTTGCACGGATTTTTTCTCGGGTGACCGCATGGATGCCGTCCTGGTTGAATTTCTCAAGAGTCTGCGCCCCAGGTATAAAACCGCCATTCTGAGCAATGCCATGTCGGATGCCCGCAATTTATTCAGCCAGACTTATCACCTGGACCCGGTTGTGGATTGTTACATCATTTCCGCTGAAGAAAAGATGGTCAAACCCGATCCGGCTTTCTATCGTCTGGCGTGCGATCGGTTGGGTGTACAACCCGAAGAGATGGTATTCGTGGATGATTTCATCCAAAATGTGGATGGTGCATTGGCCGTTGGGATAAAGGCTTATCAATTTAAGAGTACGCCAGATTTACTCTCTGAATTAAAATTGGTGTTATAGTATGCGAATTAACAAGGGATACACGTGGCGCGGTTAAAAAAAGGATCGTCACCGGTATGCTGCTGGTGAGCGAGTCTTATGAAAATTGACAACCTGCTGGAGTGTTTACCGGATAATTATTCACTGGTGGATCGGGAGCTGATCCTGCGCGCGTATCGGTTCGCGGAGCAGGCGCACCAGGGGCAGAAACGCGCCTCTGGCGAGCCGTATATCACCCATTGTTTGGCGGTGGCGGCTATCCTGGCGGAGATGCGCGTACCTCCAGTGGTGGTCATCTCTGGTTTGCTGCATGACACCGTCGAAGATACACCGGTGACTCTGGATGATTTACGCCGGGAATTTGGCGAAGAAGTGGCTAATTTTGTAGATGGGGTCACAAAACTATCTAACCTCCCACAAGTTTCTAAAGATGAACAGCGCCAGGGACAGTCTGATGAGGATGGGTCGTACACAATGGGCCGCACTGACGGGCGCGGCCGGCTTGCTTCCGATGGCCCTGATGAGGAGGCTGTGGCGGTTGCTGCGGCAAAAAGCCGCCGGCGTGACCTGACCTCTGAAACCCTGCGAAAGACTTTCCTGGCCATGGGTGAAGATGTCCGTGTGGTGTTAATCAAGCTGGCTGACCGGCTGCATAACATGCGTACGCTGGGATATATGCCAGAGGCCAAGCGCCGGCGTATCGCCCAGGAAACACAGGACATCTTTGCGCCACTGGCTAACCGCCTGGGGATCTGGCAGATCAAGTGGGAATTGGAAGACCTGGCCTTTCGTTATGTAAACCCCGACAAATTCAAGGAAATTGCAGAGAACCTGGCCGAACGCCGCACCGACCGAGAAAAACAAATCCAGGAGATTGTGGCCCATCTTTTGACGGTATTAACTCAGACCGGGATCAAGGTGGATATTTCAGGCCGGCCAAAACATATTTATTCTATTTACCGGAAAATGGTGGCCAAGGGGAAATCTTTCGAGATGGTGCGCGATTTACGCGGCGTACGCCTGATTGTGCCCGATATCCCTTCTTGTTACGCTGCCCTGGGCGTCATTCATACCCATTGGCGTCCTATCCCCCACGAGTTTGATGATTATATCGCGGTCCCAAAGGATAATTTCTACCAATCCCTGCATACCGCGGTCATTTATGATGATGGCAAACCCTTAGAGGTGCAAATCCGTACCCCCGAAATGGATCAGAGCGCTGAATATGGGATTGCGGCGCACTGGCGGTATAAGGAAGGCACACCCAGGGATGTGGATTATGAACAACGCGTCAACTGGCTGCGACGGTTGATGGACTGGCGTCAGGATGTGGATGACGCTCAGGAATTTGTCGATGGGATGAAGACGGATGTCTTTCAGGATCGGGTTTATGTTTTTACCCCACGCGGCGATATTATCGATCTGCCGTCCGGGGCGACACCGATCGACTTTGCCTATCACGTGCATACAGAAATTGGGAACCGCTGCCGGGGGGCAAAAGTGAATGGCAAGCTGGTCACCTTGGATTACTCGCTTAAAACTGGCGACCAGGTAGAAATTCTGACTGCCAAACAAGGTGGCCCCAGCCGCGATTGGTTGAACTCCAACCTGGGGCTGGTTAAAACCCAACGCGGTCGCTCGAAAATAAAACAGTGGTTTAAGCGCCAAAATTACGAACAAAACCTCACTCAAGGGAAACTACTCCTCGAACGCGAGTTCCATCGTTTGGGATTAAATGAAGTTGACCTCGATCAGCTCGTTCGCGAGCTGGATTATCATGCCCAAGATGACCTGTACGTGGCCCTGGGTTGCGGAGATATTTCCATTGGCCGGATCATCAATAAGATATCCGAGGTGGATAAGAATAACCTGGAGTTTCTGCTAAACCTCAAGCCAGTGAGTGAAACCAAACCATCGCCGGATACCGTGGTTGTGTTGGGCTTGAAAGGTCTCCTGACCAATTTTGGCCGGTGTTGCAATCCCGTTCCAGGCGATGAGATTGTGGGGTATATCACCCGCGGGCGCGGAGCCACCATTCACCGCCAGGATTGTCCCAATATGCTCCGGCTGAAGGAACAGGAACGGGTGGTCAAGGTCTCTTGGGGCGAGCCTCAACGAACGTATCCCATTGCGGTTGAGATCAAGGCGTATGACCGCCAGGGGTTGATGGTCGATATCTCTAACATCTTGAATAATGAAGGCATCAACTTGCTCGATGTAGATGTGAAAGTGAACCACAATTTAGCCCTGATCAACCTCGGTGTTGAAATCGGGGATATTTCCCAGCTCAGCCGGGTGCTTACCCGCCTTGAAAATTTACCTAATGTCATGGAAGCCCACCGCACCAGACCTGGATAGTTAGATTGGGGATTTCAATATGATATCTGTCCGTGAGGCTTGTGAACGTCTTGTAGCCCAAGTTCAGCCAGGAGAGCGTGCTCTGTTGAGATTGGACCACGCGCTCAACCGTGTCTTAGCTGAAGACATCGCGTCACCCCTTGATTTCCCTATTTTTGATAATTCCAGTATGGATGGATTTGCTGTGATCGCGTTGGATCTTACTGGGGCCTCGCCAGAAAGTCCAGTCATTCTTCCGGTCGTGGGCGACATCCCCGCGGGTACGGCGCCATCGATGACTCTCTCCCGTGGGCAGGCTGCCCGGATCATGACCGGGGCGCCATTACCGGCCGGAGCCGACGCGGTCATCCCCGTCGAAGCCACCGATCATCCCAGGAACTCAGAGAATCAGCTTCTTCCGGATAAGGTCGCCATATTCCACTCCGCGCTTCCGGGTGATTATATCCGTCCCCACGCTCAAGATTTTAGCGCCGGCCATATCGTCCTCAAAAAAGGCCGCTGGTTGGCGCCGCAGGATATTGGCTTGCTTGCCATGCTGGGTGTCGCGCAAGTACCGGTATTCAGGCGACCCAAGGTCGCCCTGCTTTCATCCGGAGATGAGATTGTTCCGGTAGACCAACCTCTCCTTCCTGGTAAAATTCACGACGCAAATTCTCACCTGTTATCCGCGCTGCTTAATAAATGTGGGGTCGAGATCATCCCTTTGGGCGTCGCGCGTGATAATTATGCCGACCTTGAAACCAGACTCGACCAGGCAGTATTGGCACATGCCGACCTGATCCTATCCACCGCGGGGGTCAGCGTGGGTTCCTTTGATTTTATCCGCTCGGTAATTGCCGACCATGGCGATATCGATTTCTGGCAGGTTAACCTGCGCCCAGGTAAGCCGGTCGCCTTCGGGCATTATAAAAACATCCCGATGTTGGGTCTGCCGGGCAACCCGGTCTCAGCTTTTGTCGGTTTTGAAATCTTTGCCAGGCCGGTGCTGGCTCGCCTGCAAGGTCTGGATGAGGTTCGGCGACTGGTGGTGAACGCCATAATAGATGAACCCATTGAATCGGATGGTCGGGAAAGTTATTTGCGCGTTGTACTGACCAACCAGGAGGGTGTCTATCATGCCCGGCTGGCCAGTCATCAAGGATCGGGAAATTTATTATCATTAGTCCTGGCAAATGCTTTACTGATTGTGCCGTCTGAGGTAAAATCGCTCCCTGCTGGAACAACGTTACAAGCATGGGCATGGGAAATCAGTTAATGCTTAAACCAATGGATCAAAGATTACGCCTGGTTTCTCTCATCCTGGCAGGATTTGGCCTGATTGATGCAACTTATCTGACCTGGGTTAAATATGCCGACCGCCAGGTAGCCTGTATCCAGGGTTTTGGAAACTGTAACACGGTTAATCAAAGTGCTTATTCGATGTGGAATGGTGTGCCCATCGCATTGATTGGCGCCCTTGGTTATGTGGCTATCATGGCGATCCTCTTTTTTGAGGATAAACATAGTTTTTTGGTCGAGAATGGCCGTATTTTTATTTTGGGGTTGAGCTTGATTGGTTTTGTTTATTCGATTTATTTAATTTATCTTGAAATTGCCGTGATTAAAGCCATATGCCCCTATTGCGTTGGGTCAGCAACGCTGATGACCCTGATCTTAATCCTGACGATCATTCGCCTTGTGCCAATTAGTCAGAAATAATGTAACTACTCTGGCTTATGTGTAAAAGGCCCGAATTTGAGATGTTTGCGCTTAATTGGAAAGCGCAAACATCTCAAATTCGGCAACTTTCAACCTGAGATTGAGCGGTTACGAAGTAATTATTTTCGTAGAGGATGATAAAAATGCCCCGAATACGTTGTCACTACCTTGATTGTGTTTTTCTGGATGATGGTTATTGCAGTGCAGCCGCGGTCGAGATCGATCCCGACGGTGGCTGCTTGACCTTCTCGCCCACAGCGGAATCCAGCACAGAAGACACCTGGGAAGAAGAAGAAGAAGAAATGGAAGAATGGGAAGAGCTTGAAGGTGAAGAAGACGAAGAAGACGCGTGGATCGATGAAGATGAAGAAGAATTTTAACCTTCATCAAATATTTATTACCAGAACAATCCACGAAGGCTAAACCCCGGTTCCTGATATCGTCCGGGGTTTTTATTATGAAGGGGTTTCGTTTTCTTGCAAGGCGGATTTGTGGCAAACGCAGCTTATCAAAGTCGAAATCTTAAACATAATTATCTGGTTAATTTACTGGATGGTGGCTTTTTTGGATTTGCTCTTGGGTTTGCATCAATCAGCACGATCATTCCTTTGTTCGTCAGCAATTTCACCAGCTCAGCCATTTTAATTGGCCTTATACCTGCCATCTTGAATATGGGCTGGCAGTTTCCCCAGTTATTTCTGGCCAGGGCAGTCTCGCGATTGACCCATTACAAACCCATGACGATGTTGTATACCATCCACGAACGGATACCCTTCCTGGCTCTAGCCCTTGTGGCATGGTTCAGCCCGATGTTGGGAAAGACCTTGAGTCTGGTGTTGATTTTCGTGTGCTTGATTTGGCAGGGTCTCGGTGGGGGCTTTACGGCCAATGCCTGGCAAAATATGATCGTGCGAGTCTTTCCCAGTAATGCCAGGGCAACCTTTTTTGGCGCCCAATCGGCTGCTGCCAATTTGCTGGCGAGTGTGGGGGCCATTGGGGCGGGTTTTATCCTTGCGAAACTACCTTCACCCCTCAATTTTACCCTGTGTTTTATTTTCACCAGTGTGTTGATGGGCGTTTCATACGTCTTCCTCGGTTATACCCGAGAACCTGACCGCTTAGAGGGGCTGGATCACACCCCCGAAAGTTTACCCTTCTGGTCCGCTGTGCGCATCATCTTAAAAGAGGACGCCTCGTTTCGCTGGTATATCGTCTCAAAGATGTTAACCCAGGTAGCCATGCTCGCTTCGGCCTTTTACACCATTTATGCGGTGCGCCATCATGGGATGAACGTTGCCACGGCTGGGATCATGACCAGCGTTCTATTGATTACTATTGTGGTTGCCAACCCCATCATCGGATGGTTAGCCGATCATTGGGATCGCAAGGCCATCCTGGAGTTCGGTGCAGGCGGATTAATTATCAGCCCCATTATTGCCTGGCTTGCGCCCACCTTGGGCTGGTTCTTTGTGGTGATGGTGGTCTGGGGTTTTTCTTCAGCCATTATTGCCACTTTAGGGATTGCGTTCGTCTTAGAATACGGTAATGAAGCCAGGCGGCCGACGTACATTGGCCTGGCCAATACACTGATCACGCCGGTTACAATTGCGGCCCCTTTCATCGGCGGTTGGTTGGCAGACACCGCCGGTTTTCAGAGCACTTTTATGGTGGCTTCCACGGCTGGAGTTTTCACCTTGTTGGTTCTCCATTTCTTCGTGACAGACCCGCGCAAACAAAAATTCGTGAGTATTAATCCTGAAACGGAGATACAGTCAGGTTTATAATAGGGCATCTTTCCTTACTACTCAAGCACATGAGAATGAGCCCGAATTTGACACATCAAATTCGGAAACTCCATCCTCTCGTCTGAGCAGTCACCATCTTTCTTTCAAAAGGTGATTATGAGCGACAACCAGATTAAATTTCTTCCATTCAGTGCCGTAAACCTTTATATGCGCAATGATTATCGGGCCGATGTGGTGAAGGCCGCTTTGTTATCGATCTCGAGTGCACCCCAAAATGCCAAACAAACATTTGATGGGCTGACAAAAAAATGGGTCGTCATTCCAGGTTTTCGTAAAAGCGTCCAGGCGCCTTTGGGAATGAAAATCAAATCTTTTATTACCGCTTTCGAAAAAAGCCCCGATGTGGCTGGCTTCATATTGAAATTGTGGGCTGATCTCAATCCGGATTTACGTGCGCAGGTAGCCGATCTTTTAGCCGAAAGACATTGGGAGCTCATCCCGGTTGACGCCGATCGAACCAAATTGCCTGGCTTTCTGCCAAGCTGGCCAGAAGGTGAAGATTTCGACATCCTCAACACAGCTTTTAAACAAAAATTTACGGAAATTACCGTTAATCCAGATGACGTCAGTCTGATGATTGTCTGGGTCAGTACCCGTCTCCCCTACCAATAAAATTATCATATGAGAGTCCCCGAAGTAGAAGTGTTTGCACGTGCAAAGCACGCGCAAACACTTCTACTTCGGAATCATTCTTTCCATGGCTTAGCAGACCCAATTAGATTATAATAGGTGCATGATGACCGAACACACACACACCGAAGGTAAAACAACCATTGCCCCAGAGGTTTTAATAACCATTGCCCGGTTGACCGCGTTGAGCGTTCCGGGCGTCAACCGGTTGAGTTCAATCCCTGGTGGTGTGGACAGCCTGTTCACCAGGGGCTCGAACGAAGGGGTCCGCATTATTGTAGAAGACAATACCGTTTACGCGGATCTGTACGTCATTTTAAAGAATGATGTCAATGTTCGCGATGTCAGCCGCTCTATCCAACATCAAATCGCCAGGGCCATCTCGGAGATGGTCGGGATGGATGTGGGCCGGGTTAATATTCATATCGAAGATATCGACTACTTACCAAAAACAAAAGCCTGAATCCATGAAATTACGCACCAAGGCAAGAAGTATTGCCTTGCAAGCACTTTACGAAATTGATATGACTGGTCATGCGCCTGCCATTGTGTTAGAAGAAAGGTTATCTGACACACCGATGGAATTAGAGCATGCCGAATTTTCTCGCCAGATCGTGTTTGGTGTGTTATCCAAGGTAGAAGCCCTGGATAATTTTATCGCGCAGCATGCACCGGAATGGCCGCTGGACCAGGTAGCCGTCATGGACCGGAATATTCTTCGTATCGCACTCTGGGAGTTTGGAGTTCAGGGGAGTACACCCATCAAAGTGGCGATTAACGAGGCGGTTGAACTGGCAAAATTGTATGGTTCAGACAGCACCCCCAGGTTTGTTAATGGTGTTTTAGGCAGTTTGGCTGCCAGGCATAACGAAATTCGCCAGATTTTTAGCCCGCAAGGTTAAACATATTCATTTTCGCGAAAGAATTGCCGAATTCGAGGTCATTACGTGACCATAATACACGCAATGACCTCAAATTCGGGTCTCAATCACAGGGGCCTGAGTTATTACCCAAAATTTTCTAAAACAAAGAGGTGGGGATGAAACTGCGCAACTCAAATCGAAGGCTGTCCCGCCGGTTATCAATATATTTAAATATTTTTTTGGCCATGCTGATGGCCAGTTGCGGCTCATGGGGGGCGCAATCGAACCCCACGAATACCCCATCGCCCTCAAAAAACACTCAGGCGAGTGGGTCGGAGATCCCAACGGTTCAACCGATCTCGATGGCAGTTACCACCTTTGTGGTAGAGGCTCCCGTGATGCCAGCCAGCCAGGATATCTCGCTTGATATTTTAGATGAAGTGACGGGGTTAGCATTAAACCCAATTCGTTACCGCATGACGTCACAGGACAACCGCCATTTCACTGTTGAACTACCGCTGCCAGTCGGCTCAGTGATTAAATACCGTTACTCACGCGTTCAAAATATCCCCATCAACGAAACAAGCTCCCAGGGCAAACCGGTGCGTTACCGCCTTTACAGCGTCCGCGGGCCTGGCGCCGTCCAGGATATCGTCAGCGGATGGATTGATCTGCCCTATTCCGGAGCGACAGGGCGGATTTCTGGCAAAGTGGTGGATTCAGTCCAGAAATCACCCCTGGCAAACATCCTGGTTGAAGCGGGTGGCGTCCAGACATTAACCACATCCGATGGTTCTTTTTATCTGGAAGGCCTGGCGCCTGGCCAACATCACCTGACCGTCTATGCCATGGATGGCGCCTATCAGACGGCCCAGCAAGGCGCTGTGGTTGCGGCTGAATCGACCACGCCTGCCGAATTTTCCATGACACCGCAGCCCCTGATTAAAATCACTTTCAATCTGGCTGTTCCCCAGGAAGCGATCAATGTCCCCGTTCGTATTGCCGGAAATATCCTCCAGTTAGGCAATTCTTTCGCCGATCTCGACGGTGGCGTTAATGGAATAGCTACGCGCATGCCGGTCATGGCTCCGGATGCGCAAGGAAAATTGTCCATCACCTTATCCCTCCCGGCAGGGACTGCTCTGGAATATAAATATACCCTTGGAGATGGTTTTTGGAATGCCGAACATACCCCTGATGGCCAATTCCGGTTAAGGCAGTGGATTGTCCCGGATAAAGATACGGTGGTCAACGACAGCGTGGATACCTGGAAATCGGGGAAGACGGCCACCATCACTTTCGATGTCCATGCTCCCACCAACACCCCTGCCACGGACGATGTGTCCATCCAGTTCAATCCATACAGCTGGACAGAGCCCATCCCAATGTGGTCATTAGGCGATAATCACTGGATGTATATCTTATTCAGCCCGATCGACCGCTTGAGCGCTTTGAGTTATCGCTATTGCCGCAACGAACAGTGCGGAAGTGCCGATGACCTGGCGACCCAAGGGGCGGATGCGAAAGGTTGGCCGGTTACCCCGGGTGCGGTACCTCAGACCTTTAATGATCAGGTCAAGGCCTGGGCGTGGTGGCAGCCAGACTCAAAGCCCACCACGGTCGCGGCTGTGGATCTGAAACCGAGAGATAAGTCTTTTATGGCGGGGGTAGAATTCCAGGCAGCGTATGATCCATCCTGGCAGCCCCGATATTTGCATGATCTGCAGGATTTGCATAATAGCGGGTCGAATTGGATGGTTCTGTCGCCAACCTGGACATTTACCCATTCTACGTCACCCGTCTTAGAGCAGGTTCCAGGAAAAGATCCGTTATGGTCCGACCTGGTTGAGACCCTCGGCCAGGCCAAGGCCATCGGCTTGAAAACCGCTTTATATCCTCAGCCGGTTTTTCCTTCATCCACCAGTGATTGGTGGAATGCCGCTCCACGCAATTTCTCGTGGTGGCAGGCCTGGTTTGAGCGTTACCAGAAATTTGTGGTCAGTCACGCGGATCTCGCAGCTAAAACGGGCGCGGACGCGCTGGTGTTGGGCGGAGATTGGCTTTCGCCTGCTTTACCCCAGGGAAAACTGTCTGATGGCGCCGCATCGGGTGTGCCGGGTGACGTTGAGAGCCGTTGGCGCGACTTGATCGGCCAGGTGCGTGCGCATTACAAAGGCACGTTAATTTGGGCGATCTCGTATCCGGATGGCATGCGGACCCCCCCACCGTTCATCGATTTGGTTGACCAGGTGTATATCTTGTATCAGGCGCCAGTTTCAGCAAAAAACAATCCTTCCGAGCAAGATCTTCAGGCCGATCTTGCGGCTGAGCTCGATCGGGATATCTTCACCTTTTATAATCAAAACAAAAAGCCGGTCATTCTTGGAATCGATTATCCATCTGTCAATGGCAGCGCGGGCGCTTGTATTCCGGGACCGGATGGAAAATGCCTCGATCAAAAGGCCTTCGACCAACCTGGACAAGATATTCCCTCGACCACCTTGGATTTACAGGGCCAGGTGGATATTTACAACGCCTTTATGGTGGAAGTCAACTCTCGCGGTTGGATCGATGGGTTTATCTCTCGCGGCTTTTACCCCCCCGCACCGCTGCAAGATAAATCCCCCTCGCTTCACGGTAAACCCGCTTTCGATGTGCTGGCTTACTGGTTTGGTAAGTTAGGGTTAAATAGGTGAAAGTGTTAAGTCTGAAATGGCTACACGCATTATCCCATTGGGTGAATATTGAACCAGAAAAGCGCCTCTATCACGCTCTTTTTTGGTTGACCATGCGTCTTGCCTCCTCCTTCTCTCCCCTGATTCAGGGGAGAGA
>DAIQPZ010000250.1:0-3065 GCA_036787065.1 Anaerolineaceae bacterium | reverse complement strand
AGAGGGTGAGCGCGCGTACGCGCGCTCACCCTCTCTCTCTCCCCAAAAAATGCGGGGATTCACCACGGCAATACCTAAAGACCCAGTTCCTTCAACCCGTTTGCAACCAGGTTATCCCCTTTTAAAAATCAACAGGCTGACCACCAGGCGCAGTCCGCCAAATAAAATAAACGCGGCCGGCGTCCCGATTCCCTGCGCGATCAACGGTCCGACCAACGCGCCGACCAGCACGGCCGTATTACCAAGCACCAGATTCATGGAAAGCCAACTGGAGGGTTCAGAGTTTGGGACGTTATCCAGATGATAATTGTATTGAGCGGCATTTAATACGCCCAGCGCAATGCCCCCGATTACCGCCGCAACCAGGTAAAGGAATGCATTTTGGGCCAGCGCCAGAGCGACTGCCTGAAAGGCCAACAGACCGGCTCCAAAGGCCGTGGCAGTCCGGTTGCCCATGCGGCGGGTGATGCGGGCAATAAACAATGATACGATCAGCACAACCAGGGTGCTGGTAGAGGCGCCGATGCTGATCAGCCCGTCCGACAATTTGAGTTTATGCACCAGGAGATCGGGAATGAGTGGAGCGGCCATATTGGTGGTCAGGTTGAACAGGAACAGCAGCCCGATCACACGGAAATAATTGCGTCCCTGGCCATCAAAGTCCGGAAAAAACTTTTGCTTTTTTGCGGACAGTGGCCGCAATGGCTGTGTCGTCGTGTTTAGGGTATGGGTCACCAGGTGACTCGTCACCGGGCGCACGTGGTTAATCTGGTAGACGGTCATGATCCCGCCGATAAACCCGATAAAAAAGACTACCTGGTAATTAATTGGGAAAGCCAGATGCGTTAAAATCTGCCCGCAAAGCAGGATAACGACAAAGGATATGATTGAGCCTATCGCGTTGCGGGTTCCTACTACCGCCATGCGCCATTCGGAGGGTACGGATTCCATAAAAAACTGGGTAAAGCTGATGTTGATCACCGTGGCGGGAATCACGATGACGATCGACAGCGCCAAAATAGCATCGATCTGGTGGCTGATCGGCAGCACCCACGGTAAAACCGCATAAACGACGAATAACATACGCGAAGCGAAAGCGGACCAAATGGTGGCGCGTTGCGCCGGGAACCGTTTTAGCCACCGGCCGACCGGCAGGGAGATGACTAACGACAACAAGGCAGGCAGCGCGGTAAGCAGGCCAATTTGTTGTGGGGTGGCGCCGCAGCGCGAGGCATAGATGGTCAGAAAAGACGCGGTCGCCCCCATATATAACCCCCACCAGCCAATATCCCTGAAGAGATAAATAAAATTAGACTTTAACTGGGGGGAAAGGTTGGGGGGAAAATTAAAGAATTGTCCCAAATTCATGATGGTCTGTCAGCCGGCATTTTCTGTCGAGATAGTTAACTTCAAGAGAGATATGGGTGTAATTTTACCCCTTGGGTAGAAGTGTAATCATACCAGACAGCGGGCAAATTTTTATGACATTATACTGACCGCCTGGGCAGCGGTATAAACCCGGCTAAATAGGTGTGACTTTCAATACGTCCCTAAGGGTTCCGGTATATAATTATTGCAACAACGATTGATTGGGATTTTCCTTGGAATATCCCGAAGAATCGAATAGCCTGCGTACTTTGGAGGGACACCCTGTGAATCTACTAGAAAATTTAACCCCCGATCAACTGTCCGCCCGTTTATTAAGCTGGGCCCATCCACCGTTGGGCTGGAATTTACTCCCCGGAGGTGGTTTGCGCGTGACCGTCCCATCCCGTGTCGATTATTTCCAGGATCCCACTGGGATGGCGCAAAAAGATGATGCGCCTTATTTATTTCTTAAAGCCAATGGCGATTTTGTCGCCCAGGCCCATGTGCGCCCAACTTTTACCACCACCTATGATGCCGGGGCAATCATGGTGAGACATGACCCACAACATTGGGCCAAACTGGCTTACGAAAAGTCGGATTTTGGAACTACCGCCGCGGTAAGTGTGGTCACCAATGGGGTTTCTGATGATGCCAACGGGGTCGATTGTGCCGCGCCTGACCTGTGGCTGCAGGTCTGCCGGGCCGGTGACGTAATTGGCATGCACTATGCCCTGGATGGGGTTCACTGGCGTATGGTCCGGTTGTTCAAATTGCCATTACCAGCGCAGGTGAGTGTGGGTTTACTAGCGCAATGCCCGATCGGGCCCGGCACCCAGGTTGATTTCCTTAGTTTCAATGTTGAGTCACGCACCATAAAAAATTTACGGGCTGGCCAATAAGCCAATGGCAGTCACCGGCCATTCTTCTGCTTTCTCCGCCCATTTCGCGTTCAGCAAATAATATGGTTCAAGGATTGATTAATGATTGCTGATAATACCCCAGCTGCTCGTTCAAATATCCCTGAAGATTGGTTGATCGGCATGACCTGCCCGGTGTGCGGAGACACACACCTCACCATCGAGCGAGAAATAACCCAGCCAGACCAGATGTTTTGCCGTTCGTGTATGACCCTGTTCGAAATGTCACAGGATATGGAATTTATCCGCCTCGTGCGCGCGCCATCAAATTTACCATCGGATATGGCAAGTCGTTGGGTTAAGCCGGCCTCCGTCGGCCGGATGGCTTACCAATATGCTCAGCATACTGATGCGCTCATCACCCTCACCGATGACAATTTATCCCTGGAAGATCGGGTGAAGGCATTAATCAGGCTGCATAATTCTCCCGATAAAATTCGAGAGATTTTATACCGGCTGCCCGGGGTGAGTATTGAAAAAGTAGAAGAAGCCATTGCCAATGCCAACCAGCAAAAGTCTAAAAGGGACCCTGCCTGGACAATCGCTTTAGGCGTGGGGGTGCTTCTGCTAGTCTTGACGCTTGTCGTGGTATTGATCACACTGCCAGGGCAGCAGGAGCTTCCGACCAGTCTGCAGCCGACAACGGCCAGTAATAGCTTTCTAGACCTATCTAATTTGCCTGCCCCCATCCAAACATGGATTCCACCTGGATTTAAGATATTGCAACCCACCCCTGCGGTAATCCGCCATCTTGATCCGACTACTCAACCGACGGTTCGC
>DAIQPZ010000249.1:0-3067 GCA_036787065.1 Anaerolineaceae bacterium | reverse complement strand
CACCACGGTCTGGATGAATTCTTGCGGTTTCTCGCGCTGGGACCAGTGCCCTGCGCCAGGGATGACATGGAGGGTTGAGCCAGGCATCAGCCGGTGGGCTTCTTCGGCACACGCCAGTGGAACGGCTTTATCATCACCTCCGTGGACGATCAGCGTGGGTGCCTTGATCTCACCCAGCCGGTCGAGGTAAACCGTGCGCAGCCCATTGGCAAAAACATCGTCGCGCTGGTGGCGGGTGAAAGCTCGCCCAGCGTAAGGTTTGTTGGCTTCAGCCAGGATCTCATCGAGCAGGACGTCCGAGATGGCCTTGGGGTCGTGGAAGATGTTGGTCATCGACCAGCGCGCCATCGACCGGCTGGAACGCACCAGGGCCCAGGTGCTTTCCATCACGCCTGGGGTTTTGACCGAAAGCCAACTGATGAATTGCATGGCCACTTTGCGCTGCAGCCCGTAACTGTCCACCAGCACCAGGCAGTCCACCCGCTCAGGCCAGCGCAGCGCGACGCCCAACGCGATGGCCCCACCCATCGACAGTCCCATAATAGATGGACGCTCTAAATCGAGAGCGGTGATTAATTGGCCCACATAATCGATAAAAAAGGCGGTGTTGTAAGGGATGTCCGGCCGGTCGCTGTCGCCATAACCGGGCAGGTCTGGAGTCACCACCCGGTGGCCGCTCTCGGCCAGAGGGCCGATTACCTCACCCCATGAAAGCCTGGCCGAGTCGGTTCCCGCGCCGTGCAATAAAAGGACGGGGGAGCCGTTATCACCGGCGGTTAAAAGATGGGTGCGCAGCCCATTAATGGTTTGGGTTTGATCGTGAATTTCCATAATTGATCACGCTTTCTTGGTTAAATCGGGTTGGCCATCCGAAATGGCCTGGTACTGTTGGTTGATCAACGCCACGCCCTGGCGCAAGACCCGCTTGCCGGCTTCCATATCGCCATCATCCAGGGCAATCCCGCGCGCCAATAAACTATCCAGCGCGCTGGCCACCTTTTCCAACGGCGGGGCCTGGGCGGACGGGATGATTGATTCAATGCCGGTGAAGCCGTAAGAAATGATGCTCAAGACGTATGCCAGGCTTTCAGGGTCCACATCCTTTCGCACCAGGCCGGCCGCCTGCATAGTTTCGACAAAGGCTTTACCAAACCAAAAGCGTTCGACGTAACGGGCAGAATCCTGGTGGCGCATAGTGTCGCCCAACACACGGCTGTCGCGGGTATACAGCGCGCGCATTAAGGGGTTGGCCTGCAAAGCCAGCAGTGAGTGGGTAACCATGCCCGGCAGCGATCCACCTCTTGGGTCAGCTTCGACGCGCGCCAGCAGGTCATCCAGCATGCGCGTCATCTCGCGGATAATCAATGCCTCGAACAGGTCGTCTTTACTGGCCCAGTGCAGGTAGACCGACCCTTTGGCGACCCCGGCCAGGCTGGCAATGTCGCCGATGGTGGTTTTATCGTACCCCAGGCGGACAATCAGATCGGCGGCGGCATCTAAAAGGCGTTCAACACGGTGAGAAGCGTTGCGTTTATTCATGACTTTATGACCCAATTTATCCTGTTGGTCATATTTTAGCACACAATAGCCGCCTGTCAAACGAACCATCGATAAAAGGAATTGCACCTTGCCCAGAGGGTCGAGATCCTTCGACCTGGGGTGTATACCCAGAAATATGTCACAAATAAAAGTGCTGGGAAAGCCGGTTAGCTTTCCCAGCACTTTTATTTGTGATATATTACATTATTTACTGATCATTTCAAACGAACTCAAACGTTTCTCGGGTAAAAAATAAATAATATATTATTAATCAAAATTTCATCTCACCGGCGCCATCGATTCCCTTTTGCTGACCAGCCGTGTGAAATTTTAATCTCATTGATTTTTATAGGACAGGAGGAGATCGATATGTTGACCAGGCGTAACTTTTTGAAGATCAGCGCGCTGGCGGGGGCCAGCATGTTTTTACCGTTAAAATGGTTAATGGATGCGCCCCCGGCCTTTGCTTTCAGTCAAAGCCAGGCCCTTCGGAAGTTCATCCAACCGCTGCGCCGACCGGGCGGGGTAATTTCCATTGCGTCGCCCGACAAGACTAACCCGGGCTGGTGGCAGCCTGGGGTGACCCATTACACCATCGACATCGGGCAGTTCGAGGACCAGCTTCACCCCGATTTACCCAACCCTACCCGCCTGTGGGGCTTTGGCCAGAATTATTCCAGCGATACCGCCTCCTGGACCAATCACCTGGGCGGAATCATCGCTGCCAAACGTGGGGAACCGGTGCAAATCACCTTCCGCAACCACCTTCCTAACCAACACATCATGCCGGTCGACACGACCATCATGGGCGCCAACCTGGGAGTCAGCCGGGCAGACATCCATCTGCACGGCGGGTTGGTCCCGTGGACCAGCGACGGCGGACCGTTTGCCTGGTGGGATCCCAACGGCAACCACGGGGAGAGCTTCTTGAATAACCAGGTTCTGCGCCCAGGGCAAACCGTCCCGAAGAACGAAGCGGAATATTATTATCCCAACAACCAGGGCGCGCGCCTGTTGTGGTACCACGACCACACCTTTGGCAACACACGCTTCAACGCTTACGCCGGGATCGCCAGTGGCTACGTCGTCTATGACGATTACGAGCTGGCACTGGTACAATACAGCAATCTGCCCGGTCCGCTGGACCCGCGCACGGTTTACCTGGTATTCCAGGATAAGATCTTTGTGCAGGACTCGACCGAAACAAACGACCCCACCTGGTTCGATGCGGTGGCCGATTCGCGCGCAGGCGACCTGTGGTATGCCCATCAATATGAAAAGGCACGCTGGAACCTCGGCGCCGGAACCAAGTTACCGGACGTTTCTTGTATCCCCGAGTTCTTCGGCGACACCATGCTGGTCAACGGCGCCGTCTACCCCTATTTCGAAGTCGAACCGCGCCAGTACCGCCTGCGTATGCTAAACGCATGCAATGCCCGGTTCCTGAACCCGCGCCTGGTGTACGCCCAGACCTCAGCCCCCACCGAGGCTGATCCCAAGGGCGAAAGCTACGCCTTCGAGAAGGGGG
>DAIQPZ010000248.1:0-3075 GCA_036787065.1 Anaerolineaceae bacterium | reverse complement strand
CCCGAATTTGAGGTGTTCGCGGGTGCTTCGCACCCGCGAACACCTCAAATTCGGGCCTTTCTCACACAAACCTGAGCCGTTACAACTGGTCTTGACTTACACCAGGTACAGGGCAATAAAAAGCACGACCCATACTCCGACGATAAAATACCAGAACCAGGTCCCAATTTGAACGGCGACATGGTGGCGGGGGGTGAAATCGCCAAGGAAGGCGCGCCACAAAATCGTCGCCAGCATCACCACGCCAGCCAGGATATGCAAGGCATGGAAGCCCATCAGGGTAAAAAATACGCCGCCAAAGGTCTGGTCGTTGGGGCGCATGCCGCTGCGGGTGAACTCCAGAATTTGCAGACCCACAAAGGCCAGGCCCAGCAAAAGGGTTATTCCCAGCCAGAGCTTCAACTGGGCGGGATGATTTTTGCGCACCGCATTCAGGCTCAGACCCATGCTGACTGCGCTGAGGCCAATCACCAGGGTGTTGGTGGCCGGTAAAGCCAGGCGAGCGGCGGTGAACGCCGCGACCGGCCAGTTGGTCTGCGCCTGGCGCAAATAAAAGTAGGCCGAAAGCAGGGTGGTAAAGAAGATGATTTCGCTGGCCAGGACCACCAGCAAAGCCACTCGGGCGGTGTCACCCGGATGGGTACGGCGAGGCGACAGTGTGGTATTCATAAGTCACGCTTCCAATCGGCCAGGTCAGGGTATTTTTCATCCCACAAAGGACGCCGGCTGCGAACAACCGGTAAGGTCTCGAAATTTTCGACCGGCGGGGGTGAGCTTGTTTTCCACTCCAGGGTGAAACCATCCCAGGGATCGGCCGGGTGGGTGGCAGGCAGCCTGAGGGTCTTAATCAGATTGATGATCAAGATAATAAAGCTGACCGCCACGATAAAAGCGCCGATAGTCTCAAATAAATTCCAAAAAGACCAACCCTGGTCGGCCGCATAGGTGTAAATACGGCGCGGCATGCCGGAGAGCCCAAGCAGGTGCATGGGGAAAAACACCATATTCATACCGATAAACATGGGCCAGAAATTCCATTTACCCAGGGTTTCACTCAATACACGACCGGTCATTTTGGGGAACCAGTAATAGGTGGCCGCGAGGATGGCAAACACTGACCCGCCGAAAAGCACGTAATGCAGGTGCGAAACAACGTAATAAGTATCCTCCAGCTGCCAATCAGCCGGGACGACCGCCAGGGAGATGCCGTCCAGACCGCCGATCAGGAACATGGAGATAAAACCGATGGCAAACAACATGGGGGTTGTAAAACGCAGCTTTCCACCCCACATGGTCCCCAGCCAGGAGAAAATCTTGACCCCCGTAGGCACTCCGATCAAAAAGCTGTCGGCGGAGAAAAAAATCAGGGTGGTCGACGGAAGCCCGGTGGTAAACATGTGGTGCGCCCACACGGTAAAGCCCAAAACGCCAATGGCGACGGACGAATAGGCCACGGCCATAAAACCAAACAGGGGCTTGCGCGAAAAAACCGGGATAATCTCAGAGACCATGCCCATGGCGGGCAGGATAAGGATATAGACTTCCGGATGGCCAAAGAACCAGAACAGGTGCTGCCATAACAGAGCATCTCCACCCTGAGTGACATTGTAAAAATGGGTGCCAAGCTGGCGGTCCAACAGAAGAAGCACCACAGCCGTGATTAATGAAGGGAAGGCAAAGACGGCAATAAACGAGGTGACCAACATAGTCCACGAAAACATGGGCATGCGGCCAAAGGTCATGCCAGGCGCGCGCATTTGGATGATGGTCACAATGAAGTTTATCGAGCTAAAAGTAGTGGCCATCCCCAACAACAAGATACCCAGGACCCAGAAATCCATACCATGACCGGGAGAAAAAGCCCTTTCGGTGAGGGGAGCATAACTGAACCAGCCATTGTTAGGGGCTCCACCCGCCAGGAAGCTGCTGTACATAAACAGGCCGGCAAAGATAAACACCCAGTAGCTGAGCGCGTTCAACTTTGGAAAAGCCACGTCACGCGCGCCGAGCATTAAGGGGAGGATGTAATTGGCAAAACCGATCGAAAGCGGCATGACGGCCAGAAAGATCATCGTCGTCCCGTGCATGGTAAAGATCTGGTTATATTCATCCGGCCCGAGCACCCTGGCATTAGGCTGGGCAAGCTGCAGGCGAATCAGCAGAGCCTCGATCCCACCGACCCCAAAGAAAAAGAAGGCAGTGATCAGGTATAAAATGCCCACACGTTTATGATCGGTGGTCAGGATCCAGCTCAGAATCTTGCTGCGCCCAAAAGCCTGGCCAAAAGGAACCTTTACAGCTTGAACAGCCATTGAACTCTCTCTCCCAATTTATTTAAGCGTCTTCAAATAAGCCAACACGGCCTGGATGTCTTTGTCCGGCACGTGCATCGTCATCAGGTTGCCCGGTTTAAGGCTCTGAGTGTCTTTAAGCCAGTTGGTCAGGTTAGTATCATTTAAAGGATAAGCCCCACCCGCGAACGTGGACCGCGAGTAAAGGTGCGTCAGGTTGGGTCCAACTTTACCGCCTTGGGCAGAGGCGCCGCCGATTGTGTGGCAGCCCACGCAAGCGCCTTTGATCACCAGATTCTGACCCTGCATCTCCAGGTCGGTCTGCGCAGCAGGAGCAGGTTTCTTCTGATTGGTCACCCATTGATCGAACGCCGTTTTATCCACCGCCACCACTTTAAAACGCATCAAAGCGTGCTCGATGCCACAAAACTCGGCGCACTGCCCGTTGAAGTCGCCTGCCCGTTTGGCCGTCAGCCACATGGTGTTAATCTGCCCCGGCACAACGTCGGTCTTTCCCGCCAGTTGGGGTACCCAGAAACTGTGGATCACATCCACCGATTTAAGGGTTAATTTCACGTTGGCATTGGCGGGGATAACCATCTCATTAGCCGTCGTGATACCCAGGTCAGGATAATCGAACTCCCACCACCAGCGATGACCGACCACGGTGACATTGATATCCGCCGGTCCGGCCGGCGGAGCCGCCACCGCGCTCATCGTATTCAACATCACGATAAATAAAATGACCACCAAAACGACGGGGATGACCGTCCATATGTTTTCC
>DAIQPZ010000025.1:11114-25948 GCA_036787065.1 Anaerolineaceae bacterium | reverse complement strand
CGTCATGAGGTGTTTATGACTTTGGAAAATGAGCTTGAACGGTGGAAAAAAGAAACCCTTTCTCCGGTAACAAAAAAATTCCCTGAGCGAAAGCCATCTTTTGAGACCCCTTCAGGCATTCCACTGCCGGCGTTGGTCGTTCCCCATGTTGGAACACCCGCGGAAGACGCCGCTTATCAAGAAAAGATAGGTTTTCCAGGCGAATTTCCGTATACCCGGGGGGTCCAACCCAGTATGTACCGCGGGCGGTTATGGACCATGCGCCAGTACGCCGGGTTTTCCAGCGCGGAAGAATCGAATTTGCGCTACCGCTACCTGCTCGACCAGGGGCAAACGGGCTTATCGGTCGCGTTTGATTTGCCTACCCAGATTGGTTATGACGCGGATGACCCTATTGCCGCCGGGGAGGTAGGCAAGGTGGGGGTATCGATTTCATCCCTGGCCGATATGCTCACCTTGGTTTACCATATCCCCTTGGATAAAGTATCGACCAGCATGACGATCAATGCGCCGGCAGGGGTCTTACTGGCCATGTATATCGCGGCGGCCAAACGCCAGGGTATCCCATCCCAAAAATTGCGCGGCACGATCCAGAATGATATTTTGAAAGAATATGTCGCCCGGGGAACGTATATCTTCCCGCCAGCGCCATCCATGCGGTTTATCACGGATATAATTCAATTTTGCCAGAAAGAAGTGCCGTACTGGAACACGATCAGCATCTCGGGTTATCACATCCGTGAAGCCGGCTCAACCGCCGTCCAGGAAGTGGCCTTTACCTTATCGAATGCGATTGCGTACGTCAATGCGGCGATACAGGTGGGGCTGAAGGTGGATGATTTTGCGGCCCAATTGTCCTTTTTCTTTAATGCGCATAACAATTTCTTAGAGGAAGTCGCCAAATACCGCGCCGCCCGGCGGATCTGGGCGTCGATCATGCGCGACCGGTTTGGCGCGCTCGATCCGCGCTCGTGGATGCTGCGGTTCCATACCCAAACCGCCGGCTCAACCTTGACCGCGCAGCAGCCCGAAAACAACGTGGTACGTGTCGCCATTCAGGCTCTGGCGGCTGTGATGGGCGGGACCCAATCGCTGCATACCAATAGCATGGATGAAGCTTTGTGGCTTCCGACAGAGAAATCGGTCCGGGTGGCGCTGCGCACTCAACAGATCATCGCCCTTGAATCCGGCGTGGCCGATACCATCGACCCGTTGGCAGGTTCTTACCTGGTGGAGTACCTGACCGATGAGATTGAAAAACTCGCCCTGGATTATATCCAGCGCATCGATGCGATGGGTGGGGCGATGGCTGCGATTGAAAATGGTTACATGCAAAATGAAATCCAGGAGTCGGCCTTTGCCACCCAAAAAGCGATCGAAAAACAAACCACCACTGTGGTTGGGGTCAATGCTTTTACCGTGGAGGAAAAGCTCGACCTGGAAGGGATTGCCGCCAATCCCAGTATTGAGAAGAACCAACGCTTGCGGCTGGCGGAGCTGCGTTATAAACGGGACAACGAACGGGGGGCTGAATTATTAACTCAACTCGAGCATGCGGCGCACACTTCGGAAAACCTGATGCCGCTGTTGGTCGAATGCGCTGAAAATGAACTCACCCTTGGCGAAATTTGTGGTGTTTTGCGCCAGGTGTGGGGTGAATATATTCCCCCTTCCTGGGGATAACAGATGGGTCTACAACCATGGCAAAAATTCTACGTATTAATCATGTAGGTATCGCAGTTCCAGAAATTGATGGGGCGCTCGATTTTTGGCGCGATGCGCTGGGTCTGGAACTGCATGCGGTTGAGGATGTACCCTCCCAAAAAGCGGCCGTGGCTTTTATCCCTGTGGGCGAAAGTGAGATCGAATTAATTACGCCTACCACGGACGATTCGGGTCTGGCTAAATTTCTCAAAGACAAAGGTCCCGGAATCCATCATCTTTGCCTGGAAGTTGACGATCTTGAAGAGATGTTGATCGATCTCAAGGCAAAAGGTGTGCGATTGATCAATGAGACACCCCAGTTCTTGCCTGGGCGGAAGATGGCTTTTATCCATCCTAAGGCAGCCAGCGGGGTTCTGGTAGAATTGTATGAAATAATTCCTTGAGCCGTACAGGAGGTTCCAGTTTGGCCGAACGTGTCATATCCCGTCCTGTTCAACCCCGACCCTTTGCTACCCACGGCTGGATCGGTTTAGCCCTAATTGCCATTTTCTGGGCGATTAATTGGGGGCTCAGTGGGCCTCGTACTTATTGGGCCTTTTTTCCTCTCTGGCTTGGGTTTTGCTTGGCGATGGATGCGATCAACCTGGCGCGTCATGGCACATCCTTGCTCACCCGGAGTTGGCGGCGGTATGTGGGTTTATTTATCGTCTCCGCGCCAGCCTGGTGGCTGTTTGAAGTCTTAAACTGGCGCGTGTTCAACTGGCATTACCAGGGGCGCGAGCTGCTCACCTGGTGGCAGTACATCTTCGTCTCCAGTTTGAGCTTTTCGGTGGTAATCCCAGCGGTTTTCGAGTGTGCAGAATTCATCTCTCACATGAATTTTGTGATAAACATGAAGCCCTGGCTGGTCATCCGGCCCGACCGTAAGACAACCCTGGGTTTTTTCGCGGCCGGGTGGACCATGCTGGCGCTTTTATTAATCTGGCCGCGTTATTGTTTTCCGTTTTTATGGATTTCTGTGTACTGTATCCTTGAGCCGATTAATGTATGGCTGGGTAATCGCAGCCTGGCCAATTACACAAAATCTGGCGACTGGCGCCCTGTGGTTAGCCTGTTCCTGGGCACGTTGTTGACGGGTTTCTTCTGGGAGATGTGGAATTATTTCTCGTACCCCAAATGGATTTATACCGTCCCTTATGTGAATGGTCTGCATATTTTTGAGATGCCATTGCTGGGATATGGGGGCTACCTCCCGTTTTCCTTGGAGGTTTTTGCCCTTTACCATCTGGTGGTTGGCTTCATCAAGTTGAAGAAGGGCGATTCTTATGTGTATGTCTTACCTGAGGAAGAATGAGGGAAGTCTTTATATAGACTCTATAAGGATCCTTGAGAATTGCCGTAATGAAGCCCCACATTTTGGAGTGTGAGCGTGCATTCGCACCCTCACACTCCAAAATGTGGCCCCTTCCACGGGAAATTCTGGAGAGCCCTCAATAATACTTTTAGTCGATAAAACATTTGTGCTATAATTATTTGGTATCAACAAATAAATTATAGCCTCAATCGCAGGTGCTTATATGTCACAAAATGTCATCCGGGTTGTCGGTGCGCGCGCACACAACTTGAAAAATATAACGGTTGAAATTCCGCGAGATAAATTAGTCGTAATAACCGGTCTTTCGGGTTCCGGCAAGAGCTCGCTCGCTTTTGATACCATTTTCGCGGAAGGGCAGCGCCGCTATGTTGAATCGCTCTCGGCTTATGCCCGCCAGTTTTTAGGCCAGATGGAAAAACCTGACGTGGATGCCATCGATGGGTTATCCCCGGCGGTTTCAATCGATCAAAAAGCTACATCGCATAATCCGCGCTCTACGGTTGGCACGGTCACTGAAATCTATGATTACATGCGGCTTTTATATGCCCGGGTGGGGATCCCCCACTGCCCGATCTGCGGCCGGGTCGTCGAAAAGCAGTCGGCCCAGGAAATTGTGGAAAAAATCCAACAGATGCCGCAGGGTATGCGCATGTTGGTCCTGGCCCCGATCATTCGCGGGCGCAAGGGCACTTATCAGGGTGTATTTGAAGATATCCGCAAAGCGGGTTTTGTACGCGCCAGGGTCGATGGAATTGTTTATAACCTGGATGATGAAATCACCCTGGATCGTTATAAGATCCATACGATTGAAGCCGTGGTGGATCGCCTGGTTTTGAACCCGACCGAGAACGAAGAAGACGAATCTTCGATGCGTTCCAGGTTTACCGATTCGATTGAGACGGCGCTGAAAGTGGGGGATGGCTATTTAACCATTCAAGATGTGACCACTGAAACTCCGGTTGACTTATTTTTCTCTGAGCATCTGGCTTGCCCTGAGCATGGAGTCAGCCTGCCCGAAATTGAGCCGCGCACCTTTTCATTCAACACCCCCCACGGCGCCTGCCCGGATTGCCAGGGATTGGGTTTTCGCCTGGAAATCGACGAAGATTTGTTGGTTCCCGATCCCGATCGATCGATCAATGATGGGGCGATCGCTGCCATGGAATGGAGCGGAGCGCGTGAAGAGGGTGGCTATTACTGGCAAATGCTTGAAGCTGTTGCGCATCAATTCCATATTGATCTGGATATCCCCATCAGTAAAGTTCCGCGCGCCAGGCTGGAAAAAATTCTCTATGGGACAAAAGGCGAAGAGGTCACAGTCCACATGGAAGGCCGCGACCGGCAAGCGACGTTCCGCACTGCATTCGAAGGGGTGATTGGAAACCTGGAACGGCGTTATCGTGAGACCCAATCGGACTATGTGCGCAATAAAATTGGCGAGTTCATGAGCAACCGGCCCTGCCCAACCTGTAAGGGGAATCGCTTGCGCCCCGAAGCCATGGCCGTCACCGTAGACGACCACAATATTGTGGAAGTGACCAACTGGGCCGTCTTACAAACCCTGGATTGGATCAACCGTCTGGCCGAGGGCGAGACGCCTCTCAATCCACGCCAGCAGGCCATTTCAGAACGCATCCTCAAAGAAATCTGCTCACGCCTGGGTTTTTTGGTCAACGTCGGCTTAGATTATCTCACCTTGAGCCGGTCTGCCAGCTCTTTATCGGGCGGTGAGGCGCAGCGCATCCGCCTGGCTACCCAGGTGGGTTCACGGCTGATGGGTGTATTATACGTTCTGGACGAACCTTCGATCGGATTACACCCGCGAGATAATGCGAGGTTGTTGGAAACATTAAAAGGCTTGCGTGATCTTGGCAATACCGTCCTGGTGGTTGAGCATGATGAAGAAACCATCCGCACTGCCGATTGGGTGATCGATTTGGGGCCAGGCGCTGGAGAAAAAGGCGGTTATGTCGTGGCTGAAGGAACGGTCCAGACGATCCTGGATAGCCCCAACTCGCTCACCGGGGCTTATCTTTCAGGCCGCAAACATGTGCCCCTGCCCGAAAAACGGCGCAATGGCAATGGCAAGGTGTTGAAAATTATCGGCGCCCGGACGAACAACCTGAAAAATGTGGATGTGACCATCCCGCTTGGACGGTTGGTGTGTATCACAGGGGTGTCCGGGTCGGGTAAATCAACCCTGATGGTGGATGTGCTATATAATGCCCTGGCGCGCCAATTGAATGGGGCGCACACCCAACCGGGAGATTACGACCGGATTGAAGGGGTCGAATTCCTGGATAAAATCATCAACATCGACCAATCTCCGATCGGCCGCACACCGCGCTCGAACCCGGGCACCTACACCGGGTTATTCGACGAAGTCCGCCAGCTTTTTGCCGAATTACCCGAAGCAAAAATGCGGGGATATAAGGCTGGGCGGTTCTCTTTCAATGTCCACGGTGGGCGTTGTGAGGCCTGCCAGGGGCAAGGACAGTTGCGCATCGAGATGCAGTTCTTACCGGATGTGTACGTGTCTTGCGATGTCTGTCACGGCGCCCGTTTCAACCGCGAGACCCTGCAGCTTCATTTTAAAGGATTATCCATTGCCGATGTGCTGGAATCCACCGTGGATGCAGGATTGGAACTTTTCACGAATTTTCCATCCATTGTCAACAAGCTGCGCACGCTGCAGGACGTTGGCCTGGGTTACGTCAAGATCGGGCAGCCCGGCCCCACACTCTCTGGAGGTGAAGCGCAGCGGGTTAAGCTGGCCAAAGAATTATCACGCCGGGCGACCGGCAGGACCCTGTATGTGTTGGACGAACCCTCCGTTGGGCTGCACGCCGCGGACGTCCACTTGTTGATCGACGTGCTCCAACGCCTGGTGGATGCGGGAAATTCAGTGTTGATTATCGAGCATAATCCTGATATTATAAAGGTTGCAGATTATATTATCGACCTGGGTCCAGAAGGTGGGGATCGCGGTGGCGAGTTGATTGCAGTGGGTACGCCAGAAGAAATCTGTGAGAACGAACGCTCTTATACCGGCCAATTCCTCAAACCCATCCTTGAACACACTCGCCTGGTCATGCGAGCCTGACCCTTACTGGTGCAATTCTTAATCTTGGGTTACAATCTATGAGACTGTTCAGGCTCGTGTGAAAGAGGCCCGAATTTGAAGTGTATGCGCTTACTTGGTAAGTGCAAAACACCTCAAATTCGACAACTTTCACCGCAAGGCTGAGTAGTTACTAATTTGTAACGTTAATTTCCTGCCTTATTTTCATGCTTTGCCATTGTGTGAGGATTATTTCTTATTGGGTCTGGGAGACTTATTAACGTCACCGTATTGAATTATTGTAACTGCTCAGGCTCGCATGAAAAAGCCAACTTTAACCTATGGTTGAGTAGTAGCAAATAATTAATCTCTTCGGATAATTCAAGCAACAGGGGACCGGTTTTCACGCAGGTCAATGAAAAACCGGAAACAGACTCTTCAAGAAAATAGGAAGATGACATCATGAATAAAGGATCTGCTCAAAATGTAATTTCTGCTTATCGCAAACGCCAGCAAATGGGGCCTTTTATCATTGGCGGGCTGGCAATCTTTTTGATTATTGTTGGGATTCTCGTCCTGGTACTCTGGTTGACGGGCAGCAAAAAACCCAATCTCTCGTTTTTTCCATCAGCGACGCCAACCGTCACCGAAACAACCACCCACACGCCCGTGACGCCCACCATCACTTCAACTATAACGCCAACCATCACATCGACCCCGACCATAACCATCACCATCACCCCCAATGGGCCTTTTGAATACGTCGTCCAGGAAGGGGATACCTGCTACGGGCTGGCGGTCACATATAAAGCTAACCTGAACGTGATAGTAGCGCTCAACCCCACTTTTGGGGCTAACTGCAGTATTAAACCGGGTGATAAGCTTTTGATCCCGACTTCGAGCCAGCAGCTTCCAACCGCAACCCCATTACCCACTGGTCTGGCCAGTGGGACGCGGATCAAATACACTGTCTTGGCGGGAGAGACGCTGGGTGGAATTGCTTATCGCTATAACACCACGGTGGATGCCATTGTAAAGGATAAGGATAATGCCTTCTTGAATGGATTAACGGTTATCAATGCGGGGCAAGTGGTCACCATCCCCATTAATACGGTCACACAGGTTCCAACCGCGACAGTTGGCACACCGCCTCCGACCTTGGCCGCCAACCCAACCAAGACAGCGACAAAACCGGCCGTGACTGAAACGGCCACCAAAAAGCCTTAAGCCAATCACAGCCATTGGCAACTGTACGCCTGGATTTTCGGATTCATCCCACATGAGGTGCATGCATCATGTGGGATGAATGTTAGCTCCTCAGACATGCAAAGAAAGTTTCTGAATTTGAGGGTTAGGCGCTTATGGAAAAAGCGCCTAACCCTCAAATTCGGGTCTTTTTCAAATGTTAGCCACTTTTCTCTCTTTGTTCCTCAGTTTTTTTATCAGCTCGATCCCATTCTTGTTGTTGGGCTCATTAATTTCAGGGCTACTGGCCGTTTATATCCCAACCACAGATATCCTCAAGTTGGCGTCTGGCCGTCTGGCAACAGCGATCGCGGCCGGTTGTTTTTTGGGCATATTTTTCCCGGTTGGGGATGTTGGGGTTTTACCCCTGGTGCGCCGCCTGATGCAAAAAGGTGCGTCCGTCCCGTTTGGCATTGCCTTCTTGTTATCCGCTCCATCGATCAATTTAGTTGCCATGGCCAGCACCATCGCGGCCTTTGGGATTGGTCCAGTATTTTGGGGGAGAATTGGACTGACACTCCTGGTTTCAATCGCTGCTAGTTCGATCTTCAGCCTGGAACATGACCCGGCGGCTGTCTTTCGCCTTCTGCCGGTGGATCAGGATGTGGTTAGTTCTTTACTGGCCAACGCTGCCCCGACTGGGTCAGACCGTCTTGGGGCATCTCAAAATCCAGGCCAATCTGAGCGGCGGAAGAAATTGAATCAACTGGCATTTACCACCGCGGATGAATTCTTTTATTTTGGAGCCTTCCTGGTGGCCGGCATGCTGTTCACGGCCGGGCTGCGGACCGTTTTTCCGTGGATGGCGTTGGTCGGAGCCAGCCCAGCGCCGCTGCCTTCATCGGTGAGTATGGCTGTTTTGGCCTTCGTAACCTCGAGTAACGCGATGGAGATAGCCTTCACAAGTCTGGGGTTTGCGGGCAGCTTATCCATGGGTCCAATGCTAGTTTTTTTGACCCTCGGTTCGATAGTGGATCTCAAGCGCATTCCCAGCCTGCTGGCGCTTTTACGCCCAAAGGTGGTTGTCTATTTAGTTTTGCTCTCCACGCTCTTTGTGGTGGTAATGGGTGTCCTGGCGGCCTACCTTTTAGGCTAACCGGTTTGGCTAACCCATAACGAGTTAGCCTGCGAGTTGGTGAATTAACTGGTAAAATTGCGTCTGGATACCAGACGCAAGGTTTTGATCTAGCCCCGGAGAAAAAACTGCGATGCCGTTTGTGGTGGGCGAGACAATGGGTCCATTCAGTTTGTAGGAACAGCCAGGCCAGGGAGGGATGGCGACCGTTTATAAGGCCTATCACGCCGCTCTGGACCGGTTTGTGGCGATCAAAGCGCTCCATCCCGCATTTCTGGGAGACGCTCTTTCGCCCGAATAATTCGACGCTATTCGCCTGATGCTGTTTTTAGCGGCTAAAGATCCACAAGCCAAGTCAATCTTTTCGAGAAACATGACCCAGGCCATCTATTTGATCGACCAGGCCCGGTTTGTTTTGTACCAGGGCGATGTGGATAAAGCCAGAAAGGTTATTAATGGCGTGAGGGTCAACCCGACGGATTTGGCCAGACTGCCAGAAGCGCACCTGGCGCAGGCCAGTGGTTAATTAAAGGAGGGAAGACGGATCAAGCGGTTCAAATCTTGAACATCCTGCTTAAACAGACGGATTTACCCGGCTGGATTACGTCTTCTGCCCGTGAGATACTCGCGCAGACCACTCAGCCCAATTAATAGAACCTGACCGGTAATTAGCCTGAGCTCCCCCAACAGGAGTTATCCAGGTTGGTCTTCTGGAGAGAACAAACGTAACTTCTTAATTATTAGGGAAGAAGCGGGGTGTTTTGGGTGGACTTCGCCCACCCAAAACACCCCGCACCCCTCTTTGTTGAGAAGTAACGAACAAACATATTTTATGAGGAAAACATGCGAAAACCTTTGATTGCTGGAAATTGGAAAATGAATAAGACCGTTGAACAGGCCCGTTTGCTGGTTTCGGTAATGGTGCCTGAACTGCACACGGTTGACGTCGAAACGGTATTTTTCCCACCTTTCACCGCGCTGATGGCGGTATCGGCCATGCTGGCTGGTACAAAAATTGGTCTTGGCGCTCAAAATTTGCATTGGGAAGCTTCTGGCGCGTACACCGGGGAAGAATCACCCCAAATGGTGGCTGAACTGTGCAAGTATGTGATCTTGGGCCATTCCGAACGGCGGCAGTATTTCGGGGAGACGGATGGCAGCGTCAATAAAAAAGTGAAAGCAGCCCTGGCGGTTGGACTGACCCCAATTGTTTGCGTGGGTGAGACTTTCGCGGAGAATGAAGCTGGCCAGACCGCCAGCGTCGTATCACGCCAGGTAAAAGCCGGGTTGGCCGACCTGAGCGTTGAACAAGTGTTAAAACTGGTGATCGCTTATGAGCCCATCTGGGCTATCGGAACCGGGCGCGCAGCGACGGCGAGCGGAGCCAACGGCGTGCTGGCGGATGTGATCCGCCCCGCGCTGGCCGCATTGTTCGGCGCGCCGGCTTCCCAGCAAATCCGCATCCTGTACGGCGGTTCGGTCACGGCAGCCAACGCGGTTGAATTGTTTGCCCAACCTGATATCGATGGGGCTTTAGTGGGTGGGGCCAGCTTGAAGTCGGCGGACTTCATCAAGATCGTCAAGGCGGCGGTTAGATAAATTACTCAGAGTTTTGTGAAAATGACCCGAATTTGATGTGATTGCGGGTGCTTCGTACCCGCAATCACATCAAATTCGGGCTTTATTCCTCTTTTGTTAGATTAAAGGAATGCATGGCAATTTCACAGGCTCTGTCAGGTTTGGATGGTTTATGGTGGCTGCTGATTCTCACGGGGCCTTTGCTTATTTTTCAGCGTTCTCTCCACCGCGAACTCCAGACCATCTTTTACATCCTCACCCGCAAGCCGGGACTGGCTATTGGCCTGTTTTCCATCCTGTTCTTCCCGGGTGTCCTGCTTCACGAAGGCAGTCATTTCGGCATGGCAAAATTATTGGGGGTGCGCACCGGTCGCGTTTCACTGATTCCCAGGCCGATTAATGGGGGTAAAAAACTGCAGTTGGGGTTTGTTGAGACGGTATCTTCGGGTGCGCTGCGCGACACATTAATCGGTGCGGCTCCGTTGATCACCGGCGGTATTCTGGTCGCTTATATCGGCCTGATCCGTTTGGACCTGGGGCCCCTGTGGACAGCCATCTTGCAGGGCAGCAGCGCCAACTTTGACCAAATCCTCACCGGGCTGCCCGGCCAAGCCGATTTTTGGCTGTGGTTTTACCTGGCGTTTGTAATCAGCAGCACCATGCTCCCTTCAGCCTCCGACCGGCAAGCGTGGCATCCGGTCGGGTTGATAGGCGTTGGGTTATTCGTTTTTGCGCTCATTGCGGGCGCCGGCGGTTGGATGGCCGTGCATATAGAGCCATTTTTTAACCAGGCCATGCGCGGTGTTGCCAGCGTGTTTGGGATCAGCCTGGTGATCCACATCGTGTGCTGGTGCCCTGTGATCCTGATCCGGCTGCTGCTCACCCGGATGACCGGGGTAAAAGCGGCGTAGACCGGATAACTGCATCAACCGGTGCCGAACTGGCGGTCCCCTGCATCCCCAAGTCCAGGCACAATGTATCCCTTTTCGTTGAGATGGTCGTCGATGGCAGCCAGGTGAATGGGCACGTCCGGGTGCGCTTTTTGAAGCGTCGCAATCCCTTCGGGCGCGCCAATTAAACCGACGAATTTTATTTTCGTCACCCCCCAGCGTTTGAGGATGTCTACTGTAGCCACGGCTGACCCGCCGGTGGCCAGCATGGGGTCGAGCACCAGGAGCAGAGATACGGTGGGTTCGGTGGGGAGTTTGTTGTAATATTGGACCGGTTTTAAGGTTTTCTCATCCCGGTAGAAGCCAATATGCCACACTTCGGCGGATGGCATCAGCTCCCAAACACCTTCTACCATTCCCAGGCCAGCGCGTAAGATCGGTACCAGGCCGATCTTTTCTAAGAGCTCAACCCCAGGCGTTTTGGCTAATGGGGTTTGAACCTCAATCGGTTCGACCAATAAATCGGTGGTGGCTTCATAAGCCAATAAAGCTGCCAATTCTCGCACCAGCTCACGGAATTTCTTGGGATCAGTGGATACACTGCGTAAACGGCTCAATTTATGCGCGACGAGCGGATGCTTGGATGGATAGACATTGGACATGGTTTATTCTCCTGCATTCACCAAATTGGACTTATTCTTTGCTAAAGGTTAAAAAAAATTGGTACCTGCTCATCCATGCGAAGAAAGTTGCCGAATTTTAGGTGTTTGCGTGTGCGAAGCACACGCAAACACCTAAAATTCGGGTCTTTTTCACAGAAGCCTGAGCAGGACCAAAAATTGAAACCAAATAAAATTAAGGTAAACCGCGGCGTAAAATGCGCAGCCAATTTTGATGCATAATCGCATAGATGGCTTCTTGGGTGTAACCCTTGCGATCAAGTGCGGAGGAAATTTTAAGGATGTCTGCGATGGTGTCCATCCCTTCCGGAATGGACTCGCTGCCAAAACCGCCGTCGAAATCGGTGCCGATGGCGACATACCGCGCATTGCCTGCCAGTTGTACGATGTAATCAATCGCCTCAACGACCTTATCGACGCTCAGGCGAGGGGTACCGGCTTTCCAATTTGGATTGAGAAAGGCATTGTAGGGCACAATCCCGATCACACCATCGCGTCTGACCAGCTTGAGGATCATTTCGTCCGAAAGGCCGCGGTCGGTGGGAAGGAAGCGGCGTGGATTGCTATGCGAGGCGATGATCACCCCGCCATACGTATCGACCGCTTCCAGGTAAGCTTCTTCGGCGCAGTGGGATAAATCGAGGATCATCTTTGCAGACTCCATTTCTTTGAGTAACTGCCGGCCCAGATCAGTCAAAGGACCGGGCGCATGCGTTCCTCCCGCGTAACGCGTGCCTGACCAGGATAAACCGATCAGCCGTAAACCCGCCTGCGCCCACGTATGGACATCCTCCGGTTTAACGATCGGATCGGCGCCTTCCATCAGCAGAACAAATCCCACGGCTGCGTTTAACCCGTCCTGGTTTTGAGACCAGTATGATACTATCTCGTCCAGTTCACGCTGGTTGGTGATGATGCGGAAGTGCGCATCGCGCTCGGCCAGGGCGCGATAAAAAGCGATCTGTTCCAGTCCGAACCGGCTGGCCTCTTCGGAGTTGTGGTAAACCATGCGGCTGGGAGATGGGGTGTTCGCGGCCGCCGGTTCAACAAAGATGGTCGAAAAAACGATCCCAACTCGGCCCGAAATCCATTCGGGCAGGCCTAAGGTACGCGTACCGGTGAGCTGGGTTACCCCGTTTTGGTAGTCAGCCAGCCGGCTTGAATAGGCGCTGGTGCTTGGATTGCGGCCGTATTCCAGGCCGTTCCAGGCGATATCTTCGTGCCCGTCGATCACCCATAAAGCATCCGCGGTCGAAGGGTGGTTGGTTTCAGGATTGGAGAGGTTCATGAGAGAGTTGCTACCATTCTTAATTAAATTTGGGCGAGTTTTATATCGCGGGAGCGATTTTACCATGCCTTTGGATGGAATCAACCATTAAAAAATGACCATGGCTTAAATTGGCTCGATTTTATCGGTGGATCTTTTGATCATATTCCCGATCGTGAACAGGATCAAGGCCGCCAGGACCAAAAAAGCCATCACCCTGAAAATGCCGTTAGGTCCAAGCATGTCAAACAACCATCCACTCAGGGGGGAGCTGACCACACCGGCCAGGTTGGTGGTGGAAATGACCAATCCCTGGGCAGTGCCAGCCATGCCATTGGGCGCCAATTGATTGGCGTAGGTTACGGCGCTGTTCCAGAAAAAGACGAACGCCGGCCCGTTGATCATGTTAATGGCGATTGCCCAGACGGGGGAAGGCATCCATCCCAACAGGAAGAAACGCAATACCATCAGGACCATGGCCACAATCAACAGTTTCACCGGACCAAACCGGCGCAGGAAAGTCCCGCTAAAGAACATAAAAGGCAGTTCGACCACGGCTTGAACGGTGGAGGCCACCCCGATCAGGCTTTGACTGGCGCCCATGGCGCTCAATGAGACGCTCAAAAAAGACATGGATGCGTTGGTGGCGATCCAACACATAAACATGACAGTGATAAACAGGATCCAGGCCGGCTGGCGGGTCATCTGGCTGAATTCTTTTGTCCCGCGCGATCCCAAGTGGACGCCGACCGGAGGGATTAATAAGGCGGTGATGGCAAAACAGGCCATCACCGCGCCGTAAGCGGGAAACATGACCTTCAATCCGATTTGTTGGAAGATGAACCCGGAAGAAAAGGCGGTGATGATGTAACCCAGACTGCCGCCAAGGCGGTAACGACCGTAATCTTCACGCCGTTTGCCCAATAAAACCAGGGCCGTGCTGTCCACCAGGGTGCCAGGCGCGGAAGCCATCAGGCTGCCCAGGCACCCAAACAGAAGAAATGGCCAAAAACCATTCACGTAGGGGATAAATTGCGCGGCTGCCAGGCTGCCAGCTGCGCCCACCGCAATTAACCATTTCGGTTTGCCCGTACGGTCGCTGATGTAGCCCCAAACCATCGCACTGCCCACCCCGACCATGGCGGTGATCATGTTGAGCAGACCGATAGACGTCCCACTCAAACCGGCGTTGCGGAAGTAGACGTTCAGGAAAGTGTAATAAATGCCAATTGCCGCGTATTGGAAGAAAAAAAGCAGCCAGACTGCCCACATCCGCTTGGGTTTTACGTCGCTATTTATGGCCATGTGGGTCCCATCCGTTGGCGATCAAGGTTTTGAGCTGTCGATCCAATAAAATAGCTCCACCCTATTTTAATGCACTATACCCCCATTTTTAAAACCAATTAGGAAATTCAATGCTGCTGTGGTTTTATATCGAGAAGGGGTGAGGCAAAAAAGAGTCCTATATCTTGTAAAAAAGTGCCGAAATTGAGCAGTTGCCATGATTTTATGGATGCTATTATAATGATCTATGAGCTACGAACCTCAAAGCCATCACCGCCGGTCGATCCGCCTGAAGGGCTATGATTACAGCCTGGCCGGGGTGTATTTTGTGACCATGGTTAGCCATCAGTGCGCCACGTTGTTTGGGGATGTGGTCGCTGGTGAGGTTCAATTAAATGCAATTGGAAGAATCATCGAGTCCGCCTGGTTGGCATTGGAAGATCGGTTTCACACAATTGCATTGGATGAATTTGTCATCATGCCAGATCCCGTGCATGCAATTATTTTCATTGTCGGGGCAACCCCTGTTGGGGTAAATTCTGTAGGGGCAACCCTTGTGGTTGCCCCTTCCTTGGAAAGGGCAATCACAAGGGTTGCCCCTACCGATACGCCGGCGGTCAAATTGGGGGATGTGATTGGGGCGTTTAAATCAATCGCAGCACACGATATCATTGTGGCTGTGCGGCGCGGGGATTTACCGCCATTTGCGGGGAA
>DAIQPZ010000025.1:0-11014 GCA_036787065.1 Anaerolineaceae bacterium | reverse complement strand
CACACGATATCATTGTGGCTGTGCGGCGCGGGGATTTACCGCCATTTGCGGGGAAAATTTGGCAGCGCAATTATTATGAACATATCATCCGCAATGAAAAGGAATTGGCCCAAATTCGCCAATACACCCGTGGTAACCCTCTGCGTTGGCCGGATGACGCGCAATTGTAGGGGCAACCCTTGTGGTTGCCAGCTCTCGTAGTTGCCCGCGATCAAGGGGGCAACCACAATGGGCAACCACGAGGGTTGCCCCTACGAGGGGATATTCAAAGGTATAATTAGCCCATGACTGAACTCAACCCCGAGGCCAGGCCGGATGACCGCGTCGATCACGCCTTACGCCCGCACCGTTTAAAAGAATTAATCGGCCAGGACCAGATTAAAGAGAACCTTTCCATCCTGATCGAGGCCGCCAAACACCGCAGCGAACCCATGGACCACGTGTTGTTTTATGGCCCGCCCGGGCTTGGAAAAACCACCCTGGCTTACGTCCTGGCGAATGAAATGGGGGTGAACATCAAGATCACGGCCGGGCCGGCCATCGAGCGCTCGGGGGACCTGGCGGCGATCTTAACCAACCTCAAGGGTGGTGACGTATTGTTTATCGATGAAATCCACCGCCTGGGTCGTGCCGTTGAAGAGGTGCTCTACCCGGCGATGGAAGATTTTGCTCTGGATATCATCATTGGTAAAGGGCCTGCCGCACGCTCTATCCGCTTGAAATTACCCCGTTTTACCGTCATTGGCGCTACAACCCGCCTGGCGCTGGTCACGGCCCCGCTGCGGGCGCGTTTTGGGGCGGTCTACCGCCTGGATTATTACGATCTGGGCGCCATGCGAGAGATTGTGAAGCGCGGGGCGACTTTATTGAGCATTAAAGCCGATCAGGGTGGGGTAGAAGAGATTGCCCGGCGCGCGCGGGGTACGCCGCGGGTGGCGCTGCGCCTGCTGCGCAGGGTGCGGGATTATGCGCAGGTGCGCGCGGAAGGCAGCATTTCGGCCAAAGTAGCCATCGAAGCCCTCAACCTGCTTAACGTGGACCTGCAGGGTCTGGACGATGTCGACCGCAGGGTGCTTCTGACGGTGATCCAGAAATATAACGGGGGCCCGGTCGGATTAAGCACCATCGCGGCATCGATCAGCGAAGAACCGGATACGATCATGGACGTCGTCGAACCCTACCTCCTCCAGCTTGGTTTCCTCGACCGTACGCCCCAGGGACGAATTGCCACCCACCTGGCGTACGATCATTTGAAAATCCCCTACAAAGAAAACAACGGACAGCAGTTAAAATTAATTTGAAAACGATTGATTTTGATTACACCCTGCCTCCTGAGCGGATTGCCCAGACTCCGGTTGAGCCGCGCCACGCTTCGCGCCTGTTAGTCTTGAACCGCGAGCTTAATCGCTTAGAGCACACCACCTTCTGGGAGATCGAGCGATATTTTCGCCCGGGTGATTTGCTGGTAATCAACCAGACGCGGGTGATCCCAGCCCGGATTTACGCGCGTAAGCTGCCTACCGGAGGCCGGGTTGAGCTGCTCTTGCTGCGGCGCGAAGATGACGTCACGTGGGAAGCATTGGCCGGCGGGAAGCGCCTGGTGGTGGGCCGCCGACTCCAGTTGGAAGATGGCCCAAGGGCCGAAATCGTGGCCGAGTTGGAAGGATCGCGCCGTTTGGTCCGTTTTTCGACCCCGGTTGAAGATTATATTGCGCGGGCGGGTAGGGTACCCCTGCCCCCTTACATCCACGAGCCGTTAACCGACCCGGAGCGCTACCAGACCGTCTACGCGCGCGACCCCGGCTCAGCCGCGGCCCCCACGGCGGGTTTGCACTTTACACCCGAGTTGATGACACGCCTGGAACAAAAGGGTGTAAAATTTGCCCGGCTGACCCTGCACGTGGGCCTGGACACATTCGCGCCGGTGACCGAAGAGGACCCGAATGAACACGTCATTCATACGGAATGGTGTGAACTGCCCCCACAAACCGCGAGTTTGATCAACCAGACCCACCGTGAAGGCGGGCGGATTATCGCGGTGGGAACGACCAGCGTGCGCACGCTTGAATCGGCCGCCAAAAGTGCCGGAGAAGGCGACCGGGTGGGAGAATTTTGTGGCCCGACCCATTTGTTTATCCTGCCGGGATACCCATTCCGGGCCGTGGATGCGATGATCACCAATTTCCACCTGCCGCGCTCGACCCTGTTGATGCTGGTCAGCGCATTTGTAGGACGAGAACGGATTTTGTCTGTTTACCAGCAAGCCATTCAGGCGGGTTACCGCTTTTATTCATTTGGCGATGCCATGCTGATCTTGTGAAAAAAGAACCGGATTTCAGGTGTTTGCGTGTGCGAAGCACACGCAAACACCTGAAATCCGGTAACTTTTACCTCGTGCCTAAATCGATATCATTTCTCAAATCAAATTTGGAGGTATTTTTATATGACCAAGCCAGTCAAAATAGCGCTTCATCAAGACCACCTGATTGGAGAGGTGGATCCCCGTTTATTCGGATCATTTATTGAACATCTGGGTCGGGCCGTTTATGGAGGTATCTATGAGCCTGGCCATCCTACGGCCGGTCCAGATGGCTTTCGCCAGGACGTGATCGACCTGGTTAAAGAGCTGGACGTTCCCATCGTGCGCTATCCCGGGGGGAATTTCGTGTCCGGTTATCACTGGGAAGATGGGATTGGCCCGAAAGTATCTCGACCGCGCCGGCTCGACCTGGCCTGGCGCACCACAGAGACCAACCAGGTCGGGGTGGATGAATTTTGTGCCTGGAGCCGCAAGGCCGGGTCTCAGGTGATGATGGCGGTCAACCTTGGCACGCGTGGACCCGACTCGGCGCGTGCGTTGGTGGAATATACCAACCATCCCCGCGGCAGCTATTGGAGTGATTTACGCCGCGCTAATGGGTCTCCTGAACCTCACGCGATTAAATTATGGTGCCTTGGCAATGAAATGGACGGTCCATGGCAAATCGGCGCGAAGACGGCCGACGAATACGGGCGGGTGGCTTGCGAAACGGCCAAGGTGATGAAGTGGGTCGATCCGGCCATCGAGCTGGTGGCTTGCGGCAGCTCAAACAGTGCCATGCCAACTTTCCCTAGTTGGGAAGCCACAGTGCTTGACCACACCTACGAACATGTTGATTACCTTTCCCTGCACACCTATTATGGCAACCGGGATGGCGATACCCCCAATTTCCTGGCCCGCGCATTGGATATGGAACAATTTATCCGTACGGTCGTGTCCATCGCGGATACAGTTAAAGCGAAGAAGCGCAGCAAGAAAACACTCAACCTGTCATTTGATGAGTGGAATGTCTGGTTCCATTCCAATGCCGCCGACCAGTTAATCGAACCCTGGTCAGTGGCCCCTCTTCAATTGGAGGATCAGTATACCTTTGAGGATGCACTGGTGGTCGGCAGTATGTTAATCACCCTGCTGAAACACGCGGACCGGGTTAAGATCGCCTGTCTCGCCCAACTGGTCAATGTCATCGCGCCCATCATGACCGCCAACGGGGGTGGCATCTGGCGCCAGACGATATTCTATCCATTCATGCATGCATCGCGTTATGGGCGAGGCAGCTCTTATTCCCTGACGATCGATTCGCCAGCTTATGCCAATGTTGAATTTGGCGATGTGGCCTGCCTTGACGCGGTGGCGACGCATGATCCCGAGCAAGGCAGCCTGACACTCTTCGCCATCAACCGCAGCCTGGATACATCCCTGGCCTTAGATGGCGATTTGGGTAATTTTAACGGCTACAGGGTGGTAGAACATCTCCAGATGACCCATGCCGACCGGAAGGCTACCAATTCGTTGAACCACCCATCCAATGTCCTGCCAAAGGCGAATGGCGACGCAAGCCTGGATGGCACACGCCTGAAAGCAAACCTGGCGCCGCTTTCGTGGCACGTGATCCGGCTTTCTACTCGACCTTGATCGATTGGGAGGGTTTTACATGGCTCTGCTGCACGCCGATTTTTTCTCAAATGCGTTGAATTTATCCACATCCATGGATGTGATCTTACCCCAGCCGGGGGTCAAAGAATTAATCCGGACGAAGGGCAGGCTCAGACGCAGGTTTCCGACGCTATACCTGCTGCCCGGTTTCTCGGACGACCACACTATCTGGCAGCGGCGGACCTCGATCGAGCGTTATGCCTCGGTTTACAACCTGGCGGTGGTGATGCCGGCGGTCCACCACAGTTTTTACACCGATATGGCTTGCGGGTACCATTACTGGACTTTTGTCAGTGAAGAACTGCCGACCCTGGCGCGTTCGTTTTTTCCGCTGTCGGATAAGCGAGAGGAAAATTATGTAGCGGGTTTATCCATGGGCGGTTATGGGGCCTTTAAGCTGGGTCTTTCTCACCCGGACCGTTTTTATGCCGCGGCCAGCCTGTCTGGAGCGCTGGATATTGTACGAGAAATGCAGAACCCCGATCCGGACTGGCAGATCGAGATGCGCGCCATTTTTGGCGACGTGGATTCCGTGGAAGATGGCCCGAACGATTTGTTCAACCTGGCCAGGGAGGTCGCCGCTTCAGAAGGACCGCGGCCGCGCCTCTACCAGGCCTGTGGGACCGAGGACTTCCTTTACAAAGCCAACTTATCCTTCAAGGGCCTGGCTGAAGAATTGGAATTAGACCTGACTTACAGCGAAGAGCCGGCGACCCACGAGTGGGGGTATTGGGACCGGCAGATCGTCCAGGTCTTGGAATGGCTGCCCCTGGAGAAAGCCAGGACACCCTAGCCGGGGAAGACGAAAAAAGGACCCCGCGGGGGTCACCGCGATCGGGTCAGGTAGGGCAAGCGCGGCTTCATCCTGATTGTCTCGCTTGGACGGGTGAAGATCTATTTGGCTAAAGGATCCGGCGCCCCATTGCATCATAAGCCTGGATGTCGGCCTGGGCGCAAGGGCTGGCGTGATAGTCGAGGATCAGCAGCGTCCAAACCTGCAGATCGTGAAAACGGCCGTCTTCGAGGACCTCGCGCTGGCGTAAGGTTGCTTCGTAGGTGAAGCCCAGCTTTCGTGGGACCGCGGCGCTGCGGGCATTCTCGACAGCCATTTGGATTTCCACCCGTCGGACCTCATCGACCTCAAAGGCGACCCGGGTAAGCGCTGCGCTAATTTCTGTTGCGTAGCCCTGGTTGATAAATTCTTTATGGACCCAGTAGCCAATTTCGCGTGCGTCCTTCCCGGCACGCGTATGCAGTCCGGTCCCGCCCAGTACGCGCGTCTCATCCCGGTTGAAAATACCGTAGACGAAATCTTCCCCAAGGTCGAACCGGCCGCGGAAAGAACGGAGCAGGTTGATTCGCTCTTGAAGGTCCGGCGGATCACCTTCGGCCCATGGCATCCAGGGACGCAGGTGATCCAGGTTTTCTTCAACTGCTGTTTTCATAAGGGGCGCGTCAGCCGGATTCCAACAGCGGATGACGGTCCGTTGAGTCACAATCCGGTAAGCAGGGCCAGGGTAGAGGGGTGGCATACAGGTTCAGTCACTTTTCCAAATCATCCATAGTATAGCTTAAAAAACATTTGATCACACTGTCCAGAAGGTATTTATCGGTCTTTTGGCTTGACTTGCATGTCATTCGGACCTACACTCTTATTATTCATTCTACCTGGCCTTCATTCCCTGGAATGGGGGAAATTACTTGAGATTTTAGGTTTATGCGTTCATAGGCCACACAAACCTAAAATCTCAAGTGGACTCCCTGCCCCTTTAAGGGGTGAGACCGAGGGTGGGGTGAAGAATGTGATAATACCAAGATGTAAGCTTGACATAGTTCAAGATTGCCCGTAATAAGAGGAGGACTTTAATGCTGGAAAAAGTGGATTTAACCTTATCCCTGACAAAAGAAGACTATAAGCAGCGCCTAGCTTATGACCGCTTGCGGCTGTATGATTTGCAAAAAGCCTGCTGGAGTTCTGGCATTGGCAGTGTGATCCTGTTCGAGGGTTGGGATGCCAGTGGTAAAGGGACCTCCATCAATTTACTTACCCAGCGGTTGGACCCACGAGGGTTTAAACTCTATCCAGTCCAGGCGCCACGCACGAACGAGCTGCACATGCCCTGGTTGTGGCGTTTCTGGTTGAAGATGCCGAATTTTGGTGAAATGGCGATTTTTGACCGGAGCTGGTACGGCCGAGTTTTGGTTGAACGGGTCGAGAAATTGACGCCGGAGAAGGAATGGCGCCAGGCATACCAGGATATCGTCAATTTTGAACGGGCGCTTGCGGATGATGGACTTGTTTTAATGAAGTTTTTCTTACACATCACAAAAAAAGAGCAGTCCAGACGCTTCAAAAAACTCGAAAAAGACCCCCTGGAAAGCTGGCACATTTCCTCTGAGGATTGGGCCCACCATAAGGAATATGATGTCGCCCTGGTCTCCATCGAAGAGATGTTAGAACATACGGAGACCGAATGGGGGCCGTGGACGATTGTGGAGGCTACGGACCGTTATTGGACACGGATCAAGATTTTTGACACGATTATCCAGAACCTGGAGGAGGGGTTAAAGGCACACGGTAAACCTCTTCCGGTGACACCGGGAAATGGCCTGGCGGCCAATCACAGCGAGTCAGAACCCGATCAGGCTGCCCAGCCTGTCGAACCGCAGAAGGAGGCATAGCCATGTTGAGCCATATCGATCTCGCGAAAAGCATGACCCTGGAAAGCTATACGCCCCTTCTGTTGAAATATCAGCTACAGTTGCGCGCGCTGGCTTACCAGTTATATGTCCAAAAACGAAATTTAATCATTGGCCTTGAAGGGCGGGACGCGGCTGGTAAGGGCGGGGCGATCAAACGCATTACGGAACGGTTGGATCCGCGTGGGTATGAGGTTTTCCCGATCGCCGCCCCGAATGGCGAAGACCGAACCCATCATTACTTATGGCGTTTCTGGCGGCGTTTAAAACCCCCGGATGAAAAGCAGGTGATGGTTTTTGACCGCACCTGGTATGGGCGTGTGATGGTTGAGCGGATTGAAGGGTTTTGTTCCGAAAGCGACTGGAAGCGGGCTTACCGCGAAATTAACGATTTCGAACACCAGTTGGTGGATGCCGGGGTGATGGTGGTGAAATTCTGGTTCCAGATCAGTTTTGAGGAGCAGTTGCGTCGTTTTGAAGAACGCCAAGCCGATCCGTATAAATCCTGGAAATTAACCGATGAAGACTGGCGCAACCGGGGCAAATGGGATGCTTACAACGCCGCGGTGGAAGAGATGCTGCTTAAAACCAGTACGTTGACGGCCCCCTGGACAGTGGTGGAAGGCAACAATAAGTATTACGCGCGCATAAAAGCCTTGCACACACTGGTCGATACGGTCAGTAAAGGCCTGGGGATCGATGCGGAAAAGCTGGTCGAAGGGCAACCGATTGAGAAAAAAGGGAAGAAAGATAAGGAAAAGAAAAAGAAGTAACAAGGAGAAGTATAAATAATGACCCAATCCGATATAACACAACCAGTATCTAAACCGGAAGAAAACGCATCCGGTATGACCATCAAGCATGTCCGCTTTGAACACCTGGACGAGACGTTGGGGATCGGGACGGCCCGACCGAGGCTTTCCTGGATTGTTGAAACCCAGGCGACCGGGTGGTTGCAGGGTGCTTACGAATTAGAAGCATTCGCACCGGACGGCCGGCTGCGCGGACAGACTGGCCGGGTCGAATGCTCGGAGTCAGTGCTCGTCCCATGGCCGTTCGGCCCGCTGGCTTCGCGTGAACGGGTGGCTGTGCGTGTGCGTGTGTGGGGTTCGGATGGGCAGGTCTCGGTATGGAGCGAGAGGGCTCTCGTAGAAGCCGGGCTGCTGGATCCTGGCGACTGGGCTGCGCATTTCGTGGCCCCCAGTTGGGAGGAAGATTCTACCCGGCCCCAGCCCGGCCCGCTGTTGCGCCGTGAATTTGAACTCCGCGCGGGCGTGAAACAGGCGCGGCTGTACGTCACCGCGCTGGGGGTGTACGAGGCGCAGATTAATGGGGTTGTGGTAGGTGATCACGTGATGGCGCCCGGATGGACCAGTTACCATCACCGTCTGCGCTACCAGACCTTCGATGTGACCAGTCTGCTGCATCAGGGCCTCAATGCCATCGGCGCTATGTTGGGCGATGGCTGGTTCCGCGGGCGGTTGGGGTTTGGGGGTGGCCATTCAAACCTCTATGGAGACCGGATCGCGCTGCTCGCCCAGCTCGAAGTGGGCTACACTGACGGCACAACCGAGACGGTGAAAACCGATTCCAATTGGCGCGCCGCCCTTGGCCCGATCCAGGTCAATGATATCTACGACGGCGAGACCTACGACGCCCGTCTGGAATGCCCGGGCTGGTCTGCGCCGGGTTATATGGACAGTACCTGGGCCGGGGTCAAACTGCTGGAGTGGGACCTATCCAGGCTCTTCGCCCCCTACAGTCCACCGGTACGCCGCACCCAGATGGTAGCGCCAGTCACGATTAACCGATCGCCGTCTGGTCGCACCCTTGTTGACTTCGGCCAGAACCTGGTCGGCCGGCTGCGTCTGACCGTCCGGGGTGCGGCGGGGCAGACGATTACCTTGCGCCATGCGGAAGTGCTGGAAGGTGGGGAGCTGTGCACGAGGCCACTAAGGTTCGCCAAGGCCACCGATCGTTACACGCTTAAGGGAGAGGGGACAGAAATTTGGGAGCCGCGCTTTACCTTCCATGGTTTTCGTTACGCCGAAATCGAGGGCTGGCCTGGCGAATTAAACAGGCAGGACCTGTGCGCGGTGGTTTGCCACTCCGCTTTGGAGCGCACTGGCTGGTTCGAGTGCTCCGATCCACTGATCAACCGCCTGCATGAGAACGTCGTCTGGAGTATGCGCGGAAACTTCTTTGATATTCCCACCGACTGCCCTCAACGGGATGAGCGCCTGGGCTGGACAGGAGACATCCAGGTCTTTTCACCCACGGCTTCCTACCTGTATGATGCGGCCGGTTTCCTGTCTTCGTGGCTCGCCGATTTGGCAGCCGAGCAGAAAGCCTCTGGATCGGTGCCGTTTGTGGTTCCAAGTGTGATGCCCATGTCCAACCCACCAGCGGCCGCCTGGGGTGATGCCGCGGTCTTCATCCCCTGGGTACTCTACCAGCGCTTCGGAGATGTCAAGATCTTGGCAGACCAGTTTGAGAGCATGCGGTCGTGGGTGGATCAGGTCGCCGGGCTTGCCGGTGAATCCTATTTGTGGGATAAGGGCTTCCAGTTTGGCGATTGGCTTGACCCGGCCGCCCCCCCTGATAACCCGGGGGATGCGCGCACACCCGGGTTTCTGGTGGCTTCGGCCTACTTTGCGCGATCGGCCGAACTGCTTGGCCAGGCCGCCAGCCTGCTTGGGCGAAAAGAAGAGGCGGAGCATTACCTGGCCCTGGCCGGCGAGGTGCGCCGGGCCTTCAATCGTGAGTACGTTACCCCATCTGGCCGGTTGTTGAGTGACGCTGCGACGGCCTATGCGCTGGCTCTCGAGTTCGCTCTGCTGCCGGATGAAGCCCAGCGCCAGCATGCCGGTCAACGGCTTGCCGCCATAATTCGCGCGGCTGGTTACCACATCAGCACCGGTTTTGTCGGCACACCGCTGATCTGCGACGCGCTGTGTAATGTGGGCCAATCTGAGACCGCTTTCCGCCTGCTTACCCAACGCGACTGCCCTTCCTGGCTCTATCCGGTGACGATGGGCGCTACCACAATCTGGGAACGCTGGGACAGCATGCGGGCGGATGGCTCGATCAATCCGGGTGAGATGACCTCCTTCAATCACTATGCCCTGGGGGCGGTGGCCGACTGGCTCCAGCGTGTGGTTGGCGGGTTAGCCCCTGCCGCGCCAGGCTACCGTAAGCTTGCCATCCGGCCCATGCCGGGCAGTTTCACTCGTGCATCTGCGCGGCACATCACGCCTTACGGCATGGCGGCGTGCAAGTGGAGTATTGAGGCAGAGAAAATCACCGTTGAGGTGGAAGTTCCGCCCAATACGACTGCCATTGTGACCCTACCCGGAGACTCAGGTTCGGCGCCGGTTGAGGTGGGTTCCGGCAAATACACCTGGACGGTTCCATACCAGGATGACCGGGCCAAGCGCAAGCCCCTTTCGTTGGATAGTACCATTGGTGAGTTGATTGACGATGCCGAAGCTTTAGCCCTGGTGTTGGAAGAGATCCGCCAGCATGGCATAGAAATATCCGACCGGATGATGGCCCATGAGGACATGATTCTGCGTCAGGCATTTGCTTTTATGCCACGGGGCAAGGAAATTATCACCAGTCTCACCCCACTTCTCGCATCATTGAACAGGTAGGGCCTGGGCGTTCTCTGTCTGGTTGTGTATCGATCCGCCACATAAACTCGATATCGCTCGAAGTCGGAAATTTATATTTCCGACTTCGAGCTGCATGACTGACACAAAGTCTAGCGTCACAGTGTTTCTGTGGGTTGTCCAACCGTAGGAGGCGCGCCTCCTAATCCTCACCCCATAATTCATTTGAAACTATTGCCATTTATCCTGGTCTCAGACCTGACCCCACCGCCTACCCGCGGCGGGCAGGTCTATTGTCACTCATGCGGGTAGGGCAGGGGAGTTCGATAGGATCGGTCATTAAGACTCCTTTTAAAGATGAAGCCATTCGATATTGAAATTCAAAAGAAGGAACGAATAAAGCTTGTGGACACGTGGGCGCAAGCGGAAGCACGTATGCGATTATCGTAGCACAAATGTTCTAAGTTCGCAAGAGGTGACAACGGATTCTGTAAACGGAATACACGGATTGTGGCACTGCTAATCAGTTCACAACTCAGGGTCATTCGCAAAGTGCCAGCTCCACCCAGCCACTGAACCTGTTGGCTAATTGAATATGGGGATACACCATTGGAATTGATCAACAATTAAGATTGAGCTGCCATTAGTAAAGCCTAATGACATTCAAATGCGACTGTCATTACGAGGAGGCTCTGCGACGAAGTAATCTAGCCATACAATGATCAGA
>DAIQPZ010000098.1:0-9788 GCA_036787065.1 Anaerolineaceae bacterium | reverse complement strand
GCAGGCGCGCGTTGAGCTTGGCGCTCAAAAAACGCCAGCAGGTCAGGTGCTGCCCACGTTTACGCGCCTTGAGGTAACGGATCGAACTTAACATTTCGCCCAACATAAAATGAGCGGCGCCATCAGCCGCGGGGATGTAATTTATTCCTTGTGAAAGAGCCCGCGGGGAAAGATCGGACTGTCCATGGTAAGCGGGCTGGCGCCAGAGCAGTTTTTTGGATTTGACTTGCTGGATAAAGCTGTTTTCTTGGGCCTGGTCACTCAGACCAATATCTACTTTATGGTATGGGCTCTCGGAGGCGTACACGATCGTAAAGGATGCGCTTAGCGGTGTCGCTTCAATCGGGAAAGCCAACTCGATCTCCCCGGCCCGCGTCAGAATCGCCGGCCAGGCTGTCTGGCTGAGGGAGAAATTCTCGCACACCACCTGCAAGTCCAGGTCCGAATACGCATCCGCCAGGCTGGGGTCAGAAGCCGATCCATACAGGTACAACTCCACCGCGCCAGGCAGCCGGCGTATGGCGTTAGAAACGCGCGAAAGCTGATGTTCGAGGGCAGGGTGCATGAGCAGGTCCTGGCTGGTTACAGGCCGGGCAGGCCAAGCAGCCCGGTAGCGTTATCTTCTTCCCACTGCTCATAATAGCCGTTCAGGGCCACCGGAAAATGCGCGTGAAAATCAATGATTGGGAATTCCATAGGTCATCTGCCTTGTAGGATGGATTGGGTCACCTCTATTGTATTGCACTTTTATTAAGGGTCTTTACTTTTGGAAACCTGATTCCCTTCATACGATTTATCAGGTAAAATTCACCATAAGGGGTCCAAATTTATACACAGGAGAACCAGTGATGCCCGCTTATGTGCTTTTGGATATCGAAGTAATCGATCCGGTCCAGTATGAAACGTATAAAAAGCTTGCCCCAGCCACTGTAGCCTCTTATGGGGGAAGATATCTTGCGCGCGGCGGCAAGACCGAAACGAAAGAGGGAGATTGGAAACCCAACCGGCTGGTCATCTTAGAGTTTGAAAGTTTCGATAAGGCCAAAGACTGGATGGAATCCCCCGAATATTCCGCCATCAAACACCTGCGCCAGCAGTCCACGCATTCGAAGGCGGTCATCCTCGAAGGACTCCAGGTCTCGCCGGAATAAATAAGTTTACAGATTAAGCGAGTTTTCGAGTCAGAAAGAAGAACAAACAGGATGGACAGGCTTTTGAAGATAATAGGAAATGGGAGGGTTGTGTGAAAAGAAGCCAATTGGTTATGCTGGTTGTAACGGGGATAGTGGCAATCGGTGCGTTGATTAGCCTGGTGATCTTACCCAGGCTGGATATCTTTGACCATTCGGTCGTTTTCGATGCTTCGGGTACCGATCTGATCAAGCTCAGCAACCCTTATTATGAATTAGGCCTTAGCAAAAATAACGGTGCGATCGTCTATATTACGGACAAAGCGACAGGCCAGCATATCACCGATGGGGACCGGGATGGCAATTTATGGATGGTTACTTTTTCCGATTCCATCCTGTCTTCGACTTACAGCCCGGCTGGACCGAGTCAATTCACCTATGCCTGGTCCTCCTCGGCTCGCCAGTTGAGTTTAAATTACAGCCCTAACCTCAAAAACGAGAATCACATTAACGTCACCGTGCATATCGCCGCTACCAAGGGCAAGGGATTTGATATGCAGTTGGAAATGCAGAACAATTGGGGCTACCCACCCAGTGAAATTCGATTTCCTGCCGACCTGATATTCAACAAAGCGGACATCAAAGAAGCCTTGCTGCCCATCCTGCCAGGTGTTGTGTTGGATCCTGGCTTTTTCATCCAGGGCATCCGTTATGAGACCACCTACCCCGGAAACCCGGGAACGTTCGCGGATTTTATGGCGCTCTCTTCAGCGCGGGGGTCTTTTGCGCTTTATTCGAAGGCGGTCGACGGCAAGAATCAAATTGTGCCGGCCTTCTTTGGGTTTTATTTTTCCCCATGTGTCAAAGAAAGCACCTGCCTGACGCATAATTACCGCGCCACACCCCTTAATAAGTCAACCTGGATGTCTCCGGTGGTGCGCATCCGCGTCTCAGAGACCCGCCTGGAGACCATTGCAAAGTTCCGCGAGGACGATGGCCTTGCCAGCGACCCTTCTTTGCGAACCAAGCTTGGCGCATTGTATGACCGGTTCGTCCAGATGCCCATGTACAAAGCGGATGCCATGCAGTTAGCGATTAAATTCAGCGATTACCCGGCCTTGTTGTCCAAAATCCCATACCCCGGCCTGCTCCACCCGGTCGGCTACATGCCTGGGGGTCACGATCATTCCTACCCGGACTTCATCCCGCCCGATCCGCAGTGGGGCAGCACCCAGGACCTTGCGGCTATGTTCAAGCAGGCCCAAGCGATGGGTTTCCTGGTGATGCCCTATATCAACCCGACCTGGTGGGATGGTAACTCAGCCACCCTGCAGAAACTGCCTGCCAATACGGTCATTACCCACATTTCTGCCATGAACGCCAATGGCGGGGAGTACGAAGAATGTTATGGCTGCCCAAACAGCCCGCGTTATGGTTATGCGGTGTCGCCATACGCCAGTTTTGTCCAGAAGCGGCTGGCCCAGGTGATGGATCAGATGAAGAAGGAGGTCCCCAGCGACCTGATCTTCGAAGACCAGATTGGTGTGCGCACCACCTTGTTTGACACCAACACCGCCTCGCCCAGTCTGGATGCCTATACCCAGGGTTGGTTCGAGCATACCAAGAAATATGCGGACGCCAGGCTGATGACCGAAGGTGGATTTGACCGGCTTGCAGAAACTGAAGTGGGCTTCGATGGCAGCGTCTTGTTATCCGAACGCATTTTCCAAACAGATATGTGGTGGGGAAATCACAACTGGCATGTCTACCCCCTGGCAGCGCTGGCGGCGGGCGACAAAGTCTTCCTATATCAGCACGATCTTGCGCCAGAAAGCTTCACTCAAAACAAAGCCACCTTGGCCTGGAATGCCGCCATGGGATATATGCTGAGCTACGACCTCAACCCATCCCAAGGACTGGGGGGTGGGGTTGATGATGAATTTATCAAGGTGGTCTCCGATTTCCAGAAATTTGTCTTTTCAAGCTACTTGGGCGAGCGGATGATGGATTATGCCGACCTGGGGCCAAAACTGACCCTGTCCTCCTTCGATAAAGTTGAAGTGACCACCAATTGGGACACAAAGAATGAAGCCCCCCTGGGGGGCTATACCCTGGCGCCATCCGGCTTCATCGTGCAGCGCAAAGATGGCAGCCTGATAGCCGGGTTGTTTACTCAATACAATGGCAAGCCATTGAGCGGAGATCCCCATTACCTGATCGAGGAACGCCAGGCGAAGCAAATCATCGTCCACCAACCCCTCGGGACCACTACCGATTTGACTCTTTCATCCCTGTCAGGCTGGGGCACAGGAACCTTGCTGGTCGCCGAAGCTCACAGCGCCGATGGACATGCCATTGGCACGGCATCGGTGACGGTTGCCGGTAAAGAAATTACGTTCAATTACCAGAAAGCCATGAGCAGCAAGCTGGTCGCCTATTATGTTATCAAGCCAAAGGATTAAGACGACGAGTCCCCAAAACAGCCGAAATAAACCAGTGACCCCAGGGGCTAAAGGGTAGTCGAGATGCGATCAGCCAACCAGATAGAGGTTCTCACCCGGATTAACCTGGAAGATATGCTCGTATCATTCGGCTGGCAGCATTGGAAAGCCGGACGCTGGCTGGGCAGCGCCCTGTTCACCCGACCGGCGCGTAAATTTGCCCGCCAGGTGATTGCTTTAGATGAAGGTGTCCGCCAGTCCGGCTTGCAGGAGGGCGCGCGCCAGATCCTGCCCCGGTTTGTTCGCGGGCTCAAAGTCTATAGGCTGGCAACCCTCCCGACCTCTGGAGGCCTGCTGGTACTTTCTAACCATCCCGGCATGGTAGACACGCTCGCACTGTTTGCCTCCCTGCCCAGGACTGACCTGCGGGTGATGGGCAGCGAACGCCCTTTTCTGACCGCCTTGCCAGCCATTTCCCGTTTGATGATTTACGTGCCTGAAGCCACCGAAAACCGGCTGGCAGTCATCCGCCAGGTGGCCAGGGCGCTGCGGGCAGGCGAATCGGTCCTGACCTTTCCCGCCGGACACATCGAACCAGACCCGGCGGTCCTGCCAGGGGCCGTCGAAGCCCTCAGCGATTGGTCGGATTCGATCGGGATCTTTGTGCGCGCGGCGCCAAATCTATCCATCGTGGGCGCGGTGGTCAGCCACGTGCTTGCGCCGAAAGCAACCTATCATCCCCTGACGCGCCTGCGCCGCCAGAAGAAAGACCGCGAAAGCCTGGGTGCGACGCTCCAACTGATCGCCAATACGCTCTTCCCATGGATATGGCCAGTCGTTCCGGAGATCACCTATACACCTCCACTGTCAGCCGCCAGCCTGGCCGGATTGCACGACCCGCGCGCGATCACGTATGCGGTCAAAGAGTATATGCGGCCCTTTATCGAAGGCGCAAAGCACGTCTGATCGGCTGGAGGTTTCAGCCGGTTTATTTCCTGTCGATCCACAACAAAACGAGTAAGGCGATCTCGATCACCTTGGCGATATATCCCAGGGGGACGCGCATTCCAATCGCGATCCAGGCGATGATGGTTACCAGGGTAAACCCCATTAAAGCGTAACGCACCAGACGCCGCCGGTTTTCGAGGAAAGGCAGAGGCAGGAACAGGGCTGCCGTCAGCCCCAGATATCCCAATCCATTTAATATAAAAACCGGATCAGGAAAAGATAGGGTAAGGTGGATAATGGCAGTGGCTAAAGCCTGCAGGACAATCCCAATTTGAATTGCGCCGATATGGATCTGGTTAGTTTTCATATGGCTTCCTTTTGTAACTTCTCAATCATTATGGCACAATCTGGAGAGATAGTTTATACGAACAGCAAGCTGTCCTTGCCATTCTGAGATAATTCGATTAAACTACTTTTGTTTGAGATTAAAATCGGATGAAAGGAGGTGCACTTAACATGTCAAGCTTAAATTTAAATTGGTTATTAGAGCCCAATGGGTGCACCTTCGAGGTTGAGGTTATTGATTCGTTTAATCTGACCTTTTGATGTCTGGTCGCGGGTGTGCTCACCATCCGCGGCTTTTTTTATTAATTTGTTTTGTGTATCAATCTGGAAATAATATGAGTGAGCTCAGTCAAAAAACAATCACACCGATTAACCATTCATTGGTAGAAATGCTGTCCCATTACCTCGTGCCACAATGGCGCCGGGTGCTAATCACCGCTGTCATCCTCCTGACAGCCATTACCTTACAACTGGCCAATCCCCAGGTGATCCGTTATTTCCTGGACACGGCCCAATCCAAGGGTTCGCGCCAGGCGCTATTGCTGGCAGGATGTTTGTTCATTGGCTTTGCCCTGCTCCAACAGGGGATGACCTTACTGGCGAATTACACCAGCTACCGGGTCAGTTGGACGGCGACCAACCGCTTGCGCACCGATCTGGCCCTCCACTGCCTGAAGCTGGACATGCCTTTCCACAAAATGCATACGCCAGGTGAATTAATTGAGCGGATCGACGGAGATGTGACCCAGCTGGCCAATTTCTTTTCTCAATTTGTCATCCGGGTTTTTGGGAATGCCTTATTGTTGATCGGAATTTTGGTCCTGCTGTACCGAGAAAATTACCTGGTCGGGTTGGGATTGACGGTCTATACGGCAGTGACCTTAATTGGGTTGAATTTCATCCAGAAATTGGCGGCGCCGCGCTGGTTGGCTGAACGCCAGGCGAGTGCCGAGCAGTACGGCTTTATCGAAGAGCGCATCTCGGGCGTGGAGGATATTCGCTCAGTCGGCGCGGAGCCGTACGTGATGAGAGATTTTTACCGGTTGGCGCGGTCTTTCCTGGAAAAGAACCGGGCAGCGTTTGTGATGAGCAGCCTGGCGTACAACCTCACCAACCTGGTTTACATCATCGGTTATACAGTTGGCCTTGGATTGGGTGTTTACCTGTATACCCGTCACCAGGCCAGTCTTGGCACGGCTTACCTGATTGTCTATTATGTCGGGATGCTCTCCACCCCCTTGCAGACCATTCGCGAGCAGGCGCAAGATTTGCAACAATCGACCGCCAGCATCCAGCGCATCCAGGAACTGCGCACCCTCCAACCCCAGGTTCAGGACGAGACACGGCCCTACAAAGCCCATCCAACATCGCGCGTGGTTTCATCGCCTGATGTCTCATCGTCCAATGCCGCATCGTCATTGCCGGCTGGAGCGCTGGCGGTGTCATTCAAAAATGTATCGTTTCATTATGAAGATAATGAAAACGTCCTCAGCCAGGTATCTTTTACACTCCCTCCGGGAAAAATCCTTGGCATTTTGGGCCGCACCGGCAGTGGTAAATCGACCCTCAGCCGCCTGCTTTTCCGGTTGTATGACCCAGCTGATGGCGCTATTGAATTGGGCGGAGCGGATATCCGCGACCTGCCGCTAACAATTTTACGCCAGCGCGTGGGCATAGTGACCCAGGATGTGCAACTGTTCCAGGCTTCCGTACGCGATAACCTGACTTTTTTCAACCGGAGCATTGCAAATGCCGACCTGGAACGGGTGCTCACGGACCTGCATTTGTGGGCCTGGGTCGAATCCCTGCCGCAGGGCCTTGACACGCTCCTGGCGGCAGGCAACGAAGGCCTTTCCGCCGGCGAAGCCCAGCTTCTGGCATTTGCGCGCGTGTTCTTAAAAAACCCCGACCTGGTCATCCTGGACGAAGCGTCTTCCCGTCTCGATCCAGCGACCGAAACCTTGATGGAACGCGCCGTCGACCGCTTGTTTACCGGGCGCACGGGCGTGATCATCGCGCATCGCCTGAACACCTTGACCCGAGCGGATGATATCCTCATCCTGGAAGATGGGTGCACGATTGAATACGGCCGCCGCCAGCTTCTGGTAAACGATGCACATTCGCATTACGCCCACCTGATCCAGACCGGGCTGGAAGAGGTGCTGCGATGAGTACGCTTTCACCCTCGCAAAAAACCTCCCGGCCCGGCTTGTCTACCGTGGCGTTCAACTGGGCCATCATCCGTTACCAGCCAGGCGTATTTATCATCCATTCGGTTTTTGCCGTACTCAATTTTAGCCTGACGATCGTACCCGGTCTGGTGGTGAAGGCAGTATTTGACGCCATCAGCGGCGCCTCAAACGGGCTTACCGGCGCCTTTCTGGGGGTCGAAGCCTTATGGTGGTTCATTGGCCTGTATTTCTTGCTTGAACTCACCCGGCTGTTCATTTCGATTGGCACAGAGTGGTATGGTTGGACTTTCCGCCTGGTAGTTTGCGCCTTACTGCGAAGCAATATACTGTCCAGCATTTTACGTCACACCGCAGATAAAGCCATGCCGGTTTCGTCGGGTGAGGCGATCAACCGTTTTCGCGAAGATGTGGGTGAGGTGTCGGATTTTCCAACCTGGCTGCCCGACCAGGTAGGTAAATGGATCGCGGCCATAATCGCTATCGGCATCATGGCTTCCATCAACCTGCCAATCACCCTGATCATTTTTCTCCCCTTAATTGGAACGGTTGGACTGACACGCCTGGCATGGGGCCGAATCATCGCTTATGACCGGGCCAATGCCAGGGCAACCGACGCTGTGACGGGATTCCTTGCGGAGATCATGCGCTCGGTCCAGGCAATTAAAGTGGCCAATGCCGAAGAAAGCATGGCAGCCCATTTCAATGAATTGAGCGAAAACAGAGCGCATCAAGTGATCGTGTACGAGCTTTACCGGGGACTGCTGACTTTTCTCAATTCCAGTGCGGTTACATTTGGGGTTGGGGTCATGCTCTTGATGGCCGGCGCAGCCATATCCGCTGGAACTTTTACGGTGGGTGATTTTGGATTGTTTATCAGCTACCTGTGGTTTACCACGCAGATCCCATCAGAAATTGGCACGTTTTATGGCGACTTCAAGATCCAGGGCGTGTCCATTGAGCGTATGCTCGAACTGATCCAGCCCGACCCTTCGCGGGCACTGGTGGAATTCCATCCCATCTACGAGCGGGGCGCGCTGCCCGAAGTTCCTTTCCCTGAGAAAACACCGCGTGACCGGCTGGACACCCTGGAACTGCGCCGCCTGTCCTACCAACACGCGGGTAATGGGAATAACAATTCGATGGAAACGGATTTAACTCAGGATGTCCAGCAAGCCGCAGGCCACGGCATACAGGATATCTCCTTAACCATCCGGCGAGGCGAATTTGTGGTGATCACCGGCCGGGTAGGGTCGGGAAAATCCACATTGGTGCGCGTGCTGTTAGGCAGGCTGGGGCTTGAGTCCGGTGAGATCCGCTGGAATGGCGAGGAAGTGGCGCAACCGGCGGACTTTTTCAAACCGCCGCGCTGCGCTTACACCCCCCAGGTGCCGCGTTTATTCAGCGACACGCTGCGCGCCAATATCTTGATGGGTCTGCCCGAAGAGCGGGTCGATCTACCAGGCGCACTGCGACTGGCAGTGCTTGAGCCAGACGTCGCCAGCCTGGAAAAAGGCCTGGATACACTGGTCGGGCCGCGCGGTATTCGACTCTCAGGGGGCCAGGTCCAACGTGCTGCAGCTGCGCGCATGGCGGTGAGCCAATCAGAATTGATGGTATTTGACGACCTCTCCAGTGCCCTGGATGTCGAAACCGAGCGAATTTTTTGGGAGCGCATCAACGAGATGCGTAGCGGTCCGGATGGGCAGCCCGCGGCCACCTGCCTGGTAGTGTCGCATCGCAAGGCTGCCCTGCGCTGTGCCGACTGGATTTTGGTGTTGAAGAATGGGCGGGTAGAGGCTGAGGGCCGGTTGGACGATTTGCTTGAGACGTCGGAAGAGATGCGCCGTTTATGGCACGGCGAGATTGAGTGACCAAAAAGTAAAATTATTTTTTATAGTTCTGCATTGATAGCGCCTTCACCAGGGCAGCGATGGCCAGGCTGACGATCAAGGCTGCCCCGATTAATCCAGGGGCCTGCCCAAAATAAATGTGCACCTGTAGCCACCAGACTGGAAAGCGCAGCAGGTCCGCCGGGCCATAAACCTCGGCCTCACCCGTATCCAGGACGTATTTCCCGGGCTGTCCGTCTGGGCTCCAGATTAAGAGATGGTAGACACCCGTCCGGGGCAAATTGAATTCGATGCGCTGGCGGCCCCAATAGTGGGTCTGGGTAAAAGGTTCAAAAAAGTCCTGGCCAACTTTGGAGTGGAAGATCAAAGCGCTTGTTATGTCGGTGTAACCGGCAGGCAGGTCATCGCGGTTGGCTGGCGGCAGCCCGGGCCCGGTCAAAGCCACTGTGACGGCATAATGATCGAGCCCAGTAATCGCCGGGATATTGATCCCTGCGTGTAAATGCTCACCTCCCTGGGCGTTAATCGTGTAAATATCCACCTGCCTGGGACTGTTCAGTCCCCGGTAAAATGCAAATGAAGTTTGCAGGTTGTCAATCATGATCTGGTTTCCGGCGTCATCCCAGTTTTGGCGGTGAGCAGAAGCGACGGGAACCAGAAAAAGTGAGCTGATCAGCAGGGTCACCGCACCGAGAAAACGAATTACTTTTACCAATTTGGCCTCCTGAATCTTGTAACTGCTCTGCCATGAGATGAGAGTCCCCAATGTGAGGTGGAGGCGCTTACTTGGTAAGCGCAAAACACCTCAAATTCGGCAACTTTCACCCCAACGCTGAGAATTACATCAAGGAAGCCAAGTATGATATGGCGGTTGGACATCTT
>DAIQPZ010000097.1:0-9809 GCA_036787065.1 Anaerolineaceae bacterium | reverse complement strand
TTATCGTCATTCAAGCGTACCAGGCGAGCCGGGGGTAGCTGTTCGGATGGCGAACGTTTGGGCCACGACAGGCGTTCTGTCCAACCCTGGCGCGTGGGCCGTTCGGTCTCGCCCCGCATCGGCACTGGTTGGGTTACCGGATCCTTCTTACGCTTTGCCATGTTTTTAGACCGGGACACTTTTTTGCGTTTGCGCCATGCGGATACTAAAACGAGTGTCAAAACCACACCGGCGATGACTGCTGCTCCCAGGCCAATCCAAAGGTTGAGGTGGGAGAGGGACAATATCGCGGGGGGCATGGAAATTTCGATATCGACCGGTGTTACGATACTTGTCCGGCTCAGTCCCAACATGTCCTGGACTTCAACGCGCAGATTGTGCTCACCTTTAACCGTATAAGCTGAGAGATTCCAGGTGAAACGGTCAAATGGGGGTGCGTCATTTTCGCTGACCAGCTTGCCATCTACGTACAGCCGGCTGTATTTGAGTGGGCGGTTATGACCATCGGGAAATTCAACCAGGATCTGCAATGACTGTTCAACTGGCGTCAAGTTGTCCTGCGGATTGGGGCTCCCCGTTGGGGACTTGCGGGTTATTTTCACCGGTGGTGAAAGGAACATCGGGTTAGGCGGGGTAATGGTCAGGTTGAAAAACTGGGCTGGTGAGCTGACCTCACTGGACAGCCCGGTGATCTTAACCACCAGGGTATGTGAGCCGCTGGTGTTGACGGCTGAGAAGTATTGAAATTGGTAAATTCCTCGTAAGGGCTTCAGGGTCTGTTCCATGTCGGGCAGGTCTTCCTTGCCGGTGAAGGTTTGGAAGCTCCCACCCGTTTGGACGGCCATTTTTTCTAAAACTTTGGCGCCATCTGTTTCAAAATCACCTGTCCCGCCCACGATCCAAATATTCACCTGCACGTTGGCCCGTTGGGCGCGGTCAGTCAGATCGGTGATGCTGGCCTGTGCGTCTTGTTCAAACGGTGAGGTGATATAGAGAATGGACTGTCCCATTCCGGTGCGTGGCACAGCCGAGTTTGCCAGCATCAGCGCCGCGGACAAACTGTCCAGACTGGGCAGGACCTTGCGAAAGTCGGGTTGGTAGGCGTTGAGCGCCGCCAACCAATCCAGCGGGTTGCTCAGCGCCGTGGTTTGAGTATTTTGGTTGGCCAGCAGGTTGAAATCGTCCTGATTGTTGGCCGTGGCTGGACGGCTGGCCCAGTTTTGAAGCGATTTGATCACCAGGTCATAACGAGTCTGTCCCTGGCTGTTGCGCACGCCCATTCCAGGTGCAGCATTCACCGCGACGATCACCCGCACGCCTGGCTGTAACTGTTGGAAGTTCTCCACTGGCCTTGGGTTGTTATCCTCCAACACCGTCACCTGGCCTGCCTGGAGCAGATTGACGAAGTGGCCATCCGCCGAACGGATGTTCAGGTAGGCGCTGATTGTTGGAAATGACTTGAGATCTGGTGCGGTTAAGATCACCTGGTTCCCACTCTCGTGGCTGCCCGTGGGGGTTGGCCCTACGGGCGTTGTGGCAGGGCGTGTGCCTTGTGTGGTTGGCGTTTTTGAGTCCACTGGTGCCTGGGCATGGGAAGCAGAAATAGGGGTGAAGACAACAGCCATAATCAGCGAAATCGCAGCGATCATTTTGATCGCAGCGATCAATGGGTCAAAAGATTTTTCTCCCACACAAGCAGTTCCTGGCAGAGCGCCGTTGGAGGCTTCTGCCAGGAATGTGCCCTGCTTGACGTGCTTTAGATTGGTATTCAAATTGGATCACCTTCAGCCGCAGCAAGAATGCCTGGGCTAAGACCTGGACCGATTAGGTCCAGCAGACGGCATCATTTAACCGGCGATGATCGGGTCTGCGGGTGGGATAGGGTTATTCTCAAGCCTATCGGGTGTTGAAGCATTTTCGCCTTTCAGGCGTATGAAAGTCAGGGTCCAGGCTGTACTGGTATAAGATCGCAGGATGCCGGTGAAGAGCAGTAAGAAGGGCAAATAAATAATGAAGAGGATGGCGGAAATAACCAGACCCATGTTAACTGCGCCGCCGCCGATAACGACCGCCAGAAGGATGGGTAGGAGGGTCAACGCCACGGGCAAGGCAAAAATCAGACCGACGATGCTGCCCCCAAATCCCAGGATCAGGCCCATGATGAGCACCTGTCCGATGTGGTGGGTGACGACGTTCCATCCGCGCGCCACTCCCGCAAAGATCCCAATGTCTTCGACCACAATGGCAATGATGCTTTGTTCAAGGATGATCCCCAATACCCAGGCAAGGGGGATCATCAGGCAAATAAAGGGAATCAGGCAGATCAATCCAATCCCTAGGGTGACCACAGAAAATAACACGAGTGGGATTAGAACAACCAGGAAGACGGTCACAATGGCGATGCCAAACAGAAGGTTTAACAAGAACACCCGCCAGAAATAGGTCAGGCTGGCATTAAATAAGCTGCCGAACGTCAAGCGCTCAGTGCCCTGGTCAGCTTCTTTAGCGCCGCTGAACAGGCCAATTTGCCCCACGGTATTCAAGAAGATTACCAGGACGAATAGAAATAGGAAGACCACCGCGACCAGCACCCACACCCAGACTGGAATGCGTTCGAACTGGCGCCCAAAGGCGTTGAAAAACTGGTTCATTTCGGGCGAAAATGGACTGCGCCCGCTGTTGGTGAAACTCGCGTTGCCTCCGCTGTTACCCCCCGCGCTGCCGAAGCCTGCCAGTATGCCAAACAGCCATAATATTTTGTGTTTCCAGATGATTTTCCAGGCCTTGCTAAGTACTTCACCGTAATCCATCGCGTTTTCCTTTAATTAATAAATATTGTTATCCAGTGCCTCGTGAAAAGGCCCGAATTTGAGGATTCGGTACCTTCCTTTACGGGGTTGAGCCATTATGATCATTATACGTTTATTCCCACTCAATGGTTGCAGGGGGTTTGCTGGTCACGTCGTAAACGACCCGGTTGACGCCGTGAACTTCATTAACGATGCGGTTAGCGACCCGCGCTAAAAGATCATAGGGCAGGCGAGCCCAATCGGCGGTCATAAAATCATCGGTGGTTACCGCGCGTAAGGCGATCACTTCCTGGTAGGTACGCAAATCGCCCATTACACCCACCGTTCGCACTGGCAGAAGCACGGCAAAGGCCTGGGCGGTTCCCAGGTTTTGGGTGCTGTCCACCTCACCCGGTTTGGCCATGCGCAGCAAGCCTGCCGCGCCCAGTTCCTCTGTGAAGATGGCATCTGCCGCGCGTAATGTGGCCACGCGTTGAGGTGTGATTTCACCCAGGCAGCGCACTGCCAGACCTGGACCCGGGAAGGGTTGGCGCCATACCAACTCGGCCGGCAGGCCCAACGCTTCACCCACAGACCTGACCTCATCCTTGAAAAGGTAACGCAGCGGTTCAACCAGCTCGAAAGACATATCCTCTGGCAGCCCGCCGACATTGTGGTGCGTCTTAATCCGGTCACCTTTTGACCGGTCTGGGGCGCGCGATTCAACGACGTCCGGGTAAATCGTCCCTTGCACCAGGAAGTGGGGTGATCCCACCTGGGCTGCCTGGGCTTCGAAAATTCGGATGAAAGTTTCACCGATGATGCGCCGCTTTTTCTCGGGCTCGGTCACGGTATCGAGGGCATCCATCATCTCTTCAATCGCGTTAACCGTGATCAGTTGCATACCCAGGTTAGCTGTAAAGGCCTGTTCAACCTGCAAGCGTTCATTTTGGCGCAACAGCCCGGTATCCACGAATACGGAAACCAGTTGATCGCCGATGGCGCGGTGCACCAGGGCGGTGGCCACGCTTGAATCGACCCCGCCGCTGACCGCCGAAAGCACGCGCGCTGTGCCCACCTGGGCACGGATGCGCTCAATCGATTTCTGGATGATCGATTCGGGTGTCCAATCGGGGACTACCTGGCAAATGTCGATCACAAAACGGCGCAGCATCTCGAAACCACCGGGCGTATGGCGCACTTCGGGATGGAATTGCAATCCGAAGCGTTTGGCCGCCAGGTTGCCCATGGCGGCGAAGGGGCTGTTGGGGCTTTGCGCAATTGGGATGAAACCGTCCGGTAACTTTTCAATCCGGTCGCCGTGCGACATCCACACGGACTGTCGGCCGGTATTGATCAGCGGGTTGGCCTGGTGGATATCAATTTCCGCCGGGCCGTATTCGCGGTCAGCCGCCGGTGAAACCTTGCCGCCAAGCGCGTGGGTCAGGGCCTGCATCCCGTAGCAGATCCCCAGGATCGGTTTGCCCGAATCCAGTACAAAACGCGGAATAAAAGGTGCGCCTGGGGCATACACCGAAGCCGGCCCGCCAGATAATATGTATCCCTTCGGCTGCAATGCAAGCACTTTATCCGCGGGCGCATCCCATGGAAAAAGCTCAGAATAGACCTGGGCTTCGCGCACGCGGCGGGCAATTAATTGAGTATATTGAGAGCCAAAATCGAGAACGATAATTGTGTCTGTCATTTTTCAGAGATCAAATGAAAATGGAGCTGTGAAATGGATTGGTCCGGACTGCCATTGGTGATTAACCGCTAACTACGGCTTTGCAGGTCAAATTGATTGACCCACTGCATCACGATGACGACTAGCCCGTTAATTAAACCCGGGTCGCTGGCATCTACCTCGCTCAAGTTGGCGATGGCTTTCTTGGGAACGAACAGGAAGTGCAGCGGGTAGCTGGGTTTTGGATGATAAAAAGCGATCCACTGGGTGGTTTCAAGCAGCCGGTCGACCGGTAGGGCGAAGCTGCTGTGGGCAAATACCCAACTAGCCAGGTTAAGGGCCAGATTTGAACCTTCAGGCAAACAAAATCTGGCCATTGTCCATCGAAGTGATGCAGGCAAGTGATTCGATCGGCACGTCCAGGTAAGCCAATTGGCCACGGCCGCCTTCAAACAACTTTTCGATCAATGTGCCCACACCCACAATGCGGGCGCCCGCGGTTTGCGCCAGGCGTACCAGGCCAATGATTGTGGCGCCAGAGGCCAGAAAGTCATCGATAATGAGCACTCTCTCTCCACCCGCCAGATATTCGGGCGAGACAATCAATTCGATCAGCCGGCCCTTGGTATGTGAGGGTGCAACGGTCAGGTAGACCTGATCTGGCATAGTGATCGGTTTCGATTTGCGCGCATAAACTACCGGCAGGTTCAGGTGCTTGGCCGCCATCAACGCCGGCGCAATCCCCGAAATCTCGGCTGTCAAAATTTTCGTTGCCCCTAACTTCGCGAAACGTCGTGCAAACTCTTCCCCGCAAGCGTCCATCAATAGGGGATCGACCTGATGGTTGATAAAACTATCTACTTTCAGGATCCCATGACCTAGGTTTTTACCTTCGGCCAGGATCCGTTGTTTGAGGGCTTCCATAGACTTTCCTTTTTTCATATATAAATAATATGGTTCTTCAGGATTTCCCGTGGAATGGCCCCAAATGCGGGGTTTCACCACGGGAAATACCAATATCTGTTCAGTCATGTAAAGAAATCTGCCGAATTTGAGGTGCGCGTGCTTCGCACCCGCACCTCAAATTCGGGTCTTTTTCACTCAAGCCTGCGCATTCGGTAAGCAAACTGATGACCCCATTTCTCGCGTCCCTTTGAAGGCGGGGGACAGGGTTCTGAACGCCCGTTTATCCATTTTACAACGGTCTGGTTGAACCGGATAGGGAATTTGGAGAGTGTGTTACAATCAGGTCCGATGGTAGATCCGTTGATCTTGTTGGCGTCTAATTCACCGAGAAGGCGGCAGTTGTTGTCGCTCAGTGGACTAAGATTTCAGGTCTGGCCGGCCAATATCGACGAGAGCCGCCTGGAGGGTGAAGTACCAGAGGCTTACGTCATGCGCGTGGCTCAGGTTAAGGCGCGTGCTTTGACGCTATCCGCAGAGAACTTTCAAGCTTCATTTATATTGGCAGCTGATACAGTCGTGGTGGATGGCGAGGCGATTCTTGGAAAACCTGTCAGCCAGGCAGAGGCTGGGCGTATGCTGCGCCAACTGCGCGACCGCCCGCACCGTGTTTTTACGGCTCTTGCGCTCATTGCGCTGGAGGACAGGCGGTTGTTCACTGAACTATGTGTCACCCAGGTCCCCATGCGCGCTTATTCAGATGAAGAAATTGAAGCCTATATTGCTTCCGGGGATCCCATGGATAAGGCGGGGGCTTATGCCATCCAGAATAAGGGCTTCCATCCGGTAGCCTCTTTGCAAGGCTGTTTTGCCAATGTCATGGGCCTTCCGTTGTGCCATCTGGTGCGCACTTTGCGCCAGGTGGGGGTTACCCCATTGATCGACGTACCGGGCGCCTGCCAGGCTGCGCTCAGCTACGATTGCCCGGTTTCCTCGTCGATCTTGCAGGGGGAACAAACTGGATAAGGATATGATGAAAGTTAAGGTTTGGCTTTTTATGCTTTTCTTTCTGGCGGGTTGCGGCCAGATTTTTCCCCGCTCGACCCCCACACCAGGGGTTACACCCAGTATAACTCCTGGGCAAGTGGGAGTTTCTGTGACCCATGCGCCCAATGTTGAGTTGGCGGCCCAGGTCTTCTTACAGGCCTGGAAAGAAGAAAAATATGCAGACATGTATGCCATGCTGACCAAACTCAGCCAGGACAGCATCACAGAAGCAGATTTTGAAAAGCGCTACCGGGCCGTGGCCGTCAGCATGACCTTAAAAACCATCGATTTTACCGTTTTGCAGACCTTGACCAAACCTGCCTCCGGCCAGGCAGCTTATAAAATGACTTTTCACACGAACCAGTTCAGTGACATCACGAGTGGTCAAATTTTGATGAACTTGAGTCTCGAAGATGGGTTCTGGCGCATTGGTTGGGAAGATGGGATGATCCTGACCGAACTGCGCGGCGGAAACCAGTTGTCCCTGGAATACAACTCGCCTGGTCGCGGTATCATTTACGACGCCTATGGGCATGCCCTGGCCGCCCAGGGTGACGCAGTGGCTTTAGGTGTTATCCCGGGAGAAATTAACTCCAAGGAGGAACAAACTATACTTGACCTACTTTCGTCTCTGACCGGTTTTAACGGCGATTACATCCACGACCTGTACAAAAATGCTGATCCGACCTGGTATATTCCCATTGGTGAAGCCTCCCAGTCAGATGTGCAGGCACATTACGATGCCCTCTCCAGACTGAGTGGGGTACAGATGAACCCCTTCCGTTCGCGCTATTATACAAGTGGCGGTGTCGCTGCACAGACCATTGGGCACGTCTCCTTTATACCCAAAGAGAGCCTTGAAGAATACCAGCGCATGGGTTACCAACTGGCTGACCGCATTGGCGTCGATGGGGTGGAGAAGTCGGCCAATGCGGCCCTGGCTGGCAAGCACGGATATACGCTCTATGTTAAGGATTCCAAAGGGCAGATCAAATACAAACTGGCCGAATCCGACAGCATCACCGCCCAAAATGTGACCACCACCCTGGATATGGACCTTCAGATCAAGCTGCAGAAATCCATGGGTAATTACCGTGGGGCCATTGTCGTGCTGGAACGAGATACGGGCAAGGTGCTGGCCATGGTATCTTCACCCTCGTATGATCCCAACCTGTTGGAACCGACCAACAAAAACAGCGGTGGTTGGGAGAAAGTGGTCAATGATCAGGAGAACCCGCTGTATAACCGGGCGACACAAGGCGCTTACCCCTTAGGATCGGTATTCAAAATCATCACCATGTCGGCTGCTCTGCAAAGCGGCGTGTTTAAGGATTCAGATACATACAATTGTGGTTATGCATTCACCGAGGAGGCGGGTATCACCCGGTATGACTGGACCTATTCATATAAGGCGCCGCCCAGTGGGATTCTTAACTTGTCTGAAGGGTTGATGCGATCGTGCGACCCCTATTTCTGGCACATCGGATTGACCTTGTTCAACGATGGCCACCAGTTGGATGTGACCCGCATGTCTCAGTCGTTTGGCCTGGGTGAGAAGACCGGTATCAACGGGCTAGACCCTGAAGCCGAGTCGGCTGGGTCGATTCCCCAACCGCAAAGTTTGAGCGCGGCAGTCAACCAGGCCATTGGCCAGGGCGAGATGCTGGTGACGCCTTTGCAGGTGGCAGATTTCGTGGCAGCGGTAGGTAATGGCGGGACGTTATACATTCCCAATCTGATCGAAAAGATAGCACCCCCCGATGGTGACCCGACTTATATCTTCAGCCCAAAAGCCCGTGGAACATTGGCGGTCAGCCCTGAAAACTTAAATATCGTCCAGGCTGCCATGCGGAGTGTGGTCGCCAACAAACGCGGTACGGCTTATTATGTCCTGGCCAACCTGTCGGTCGTGGTATCTGGTAAAACGGGTACGGCTCAAAACTCTAACGAGATGCCACACGCCTGGTTCGCTGGCTATTCTGATGCAAAGGATTCCAAACACCCGGATATTGCCGTGGTGATTATCGCTGAGAATTCTGGTGAGGGTGCGGATATCGCTGCCCCTATCTTCCGCCGGGCCATGTCACTCTATTTTTCAAATGGCACCAATTCTGGCGGTGTGCTCCCCTGGGAAGCGCGCCCATATTTGGTGGCGTCTCCAACCCCCAATGTGACCGATACGCCTAAACCAGAAACGACCGAAACCCCCACGCCTACGCCAACGCCGTAATTTACGGATGGTTACAGAAGTGCTGCTCACTGGCCTGATCATCCGTTCTCAATCCGGTTTTTTTACCGTGGATACTGCACGGGGTCGGTTGATCTGCCGTCTGCGGGGTAAGCTAAAACAGGGCCCGGTGCGCGGGGATATTGCTTCTGTGGGAGACCGCGTGTGGGTGTCGCTCCAGGCGGATGGGAGTGGAGCGATTGAAAAAGTCGAACCGCGCCTGCGGACCCTGGCGCGTACCGCGCCGGGGCCTAAGGGCGAATACCAGCAGGTACTGTTGGCTAACCCGGACCAGCTCATGGTCGTATTTGCCTGTGCTCATCCCGATCCCCATCTCCGCATGGTGGACCGTTTCCTTGTCCTGGCTGAAAAGCAGCGTATCCCGGCCACGATCGTGGCCAATAAAGCCGACCTTGTGACCCGCCAGCACGCGGAGGAGATATTCGGGCATTACCCGGCCCTGGGTTACCCGGTGATATACACCTCTGCCCACACGGGTGATGGCATCGAGCAGCTCCGTGGGACCCTGACCGGGCAGATCTCTATCTTTGCGGGTCCTTCTGGGGTGGGAAAATCAAGCCTTCTGAATGCTTTGCAGCCCGGCCTTTCCCTTCAGGCGGGTGAAGTCAATGCCATCACCGCCAAAGGACGCCATACCACTGTGGTTCGTGAGCTTTTCCCATTAGTGGGTGGGGGTTATCTGGCTGATTCGCCCGGCATCCGCAGCCTGGCACTGTGGGATACTCAACCCGAAGAGCTGGACGGATATTTTCCCGAGCTGCGTGACCTGGTCGACCAGTGCCAGTTTAACGACTGCACTCACCGGACGGAACCAGGCTGCGCCGTTTTGCAAGCGGTGGAGCGTGGCGCGGTGAATACCGAGCGGTATTATTCGTATATCCGAATGCGTTTTGGCGGCGACGATTAGTTACCCACCCGTGTTTGTGGTTTTCACTGCAGTGCTGATAATCTTTTTCACCAGGTAATCCGAATGATATAGGCTCACGCAGACCGATTCTCCGTCGATTTTCCACCCTTTTGATGGGTGTTTCCCTGTGGAGTGGATGGCCCCGCCCTGAACCACACGCCCATAAACTGTTTTGCAGCAAGCACGCAAACATAGTTTAATGGGTCTGCTCAGGCTTCTATGAAAAAGACC
>DAIQPZ010000247.1:0-3092 GCA_036787065.1 Anaerolineaceae bacterium | reverse complement strand
TATCGGAACAACCCACGAAAATTGCACCCAACCAGGCGACCCTCACCAGGGTGCAGGCGTAGGATGTGCGCATCGTGTTCCACCTGGACAGCCGGCAGCCGTTCAAATTCTTCTTGATTTATCCCCCAATTTCCAAGACCTGAGCACGTTCTGGGCCGACGGAAACCAGGCGCAGCGGAATGCCTGTCAGCTCTTCAATGCGCAGCAGGTAGGCCTTGGCCTGTTCGGGCAGTTCTTCCCAGGTGCGAATGCCCTGAAGATCCATCTTCCATCCGGGAAAATCTTCATAAACCGGTTGGTAAGGGGTAAGATCAGCGGGGCCAAACGGTAAGTCGGTGTAGTATTTTGCACCTGCCTGGTAGGCCACGCAAATGCGCAGTGTCTCGAAACCGGACAGGACATCCAATTTGGTCAAGGCCAGCTCGGTTAGCCCGTTGATGCGCGTGGCATAACGCAGCAGAACGCCATCCAGCCAGCCGACCCGGCGCGGCCGGCCAGTGGTTGTGCCGAATTCATCCCAAGGGTTCGAGCCTGTGCCACGCAGTCGCTCCGCGGTTGCGCCAAATACTTCGGTGGGAAATGGACCGGCGCCGACGCGCGTTTGGAAGGATTTGGTGACCCCAATCACCCCTTCCACCGGGCATATCCCTAATCCCAGACCGACCAACGCGCCGCTGGCGGTGGTGGATGAACTGGTGACAAAGGGGTAAGTGCCATAGTCCAGGTCGAGCAGCGTACCCTGGGCGCCTTCTGCCAGGATCTGTTTACCTGAGGCCAGCGCAACCGCTACCTGGTTGGAAATGTCGCTGATGTATGGGGTCAACTGGCGCGCATAGCCGGCGTATTCAGCGGCTACCTTGTGCGGGTCAAGCAATGGGGCGCCATACAGTTTTTGCAGCAGCACGTTGGTTTCACCCACGTGACCGGCAATCTTGTCGGCAAAAGACTCTTGATCGAGCATATCTTGCGCACGTATACCGCGGCGGGTGGCTTTATCGGTGTAGGCTGGACCGATCCCGCGCCCGGTCGTACCGATCTGTTGTTTACCGCGCGATTTTTCCTGGGCCACATCGAGAGCCCGGTGTGCGGGGGTAATCATGTGGGCCGCGTAAGAGATTTGCAGCCTTTCAGGAGAAACTGGGATCCCTGCGTTACGTAAGGTCTCAATTTCCTTCAAAAGTGTCGCCGGGTTGATTACCATCCCGCTGCCCATCACGCCAATGGTATGGGTGTGGATGATACCAGAAGGCACCAGGTGTAATTTAAAGGTTTGCTGGCCAACGGTTACAGTATGCCCTGCGTTATCACCCCCGTTATAACGGGCCACAATGTCCGCCTTTGCCGCCAGTAAATCAACAATACGACCTTTGCCTTCATCCCCCCATTGAGCGCCGACAAGAATAGTTAATGGCATGGATCACTCCACTTCACCCAAATTATTGAGAAGTTATGATAGATTGTAACTGCTCAGCCACGGGAAGAGAGTCCAGAATTTGAGGGGTGCCTGAGCAGAAGTGTTAGATTTAATCCACCCCCAATTATACACATGGGAGGGGAAAAAAGAGATGATATAATCCTGCTAAGAGAGCTAATATATGAAAAGAACGTGGATTATTATCAGCCTGGTGATGGTAGGCTTTGGGTTACTGGCATTGCCGCGCCCTGCCAGGGCAAACCAGCTAGCCCAGGTGGTGTACCAAACCCCGACCGCGGGCGCGGATGGCCGGATTATTTATATTGTCAAGAATGGTGACACCTGCTTGCGCATTTCATTGCTGGCTAACGTCTCCCTTGACCAGATTCGCAAGTTTAATAACTTGAAAGTTGATTGTGTGGTTTACCCGGGGATGCAGTTGCTGATCGGGCTGGCTGGCCCGGCGGAGGCCTCCCCAACCCCTGGGCCTTCACCAACACCGACGTCCCTCTTGCCCACCCCGACCCCATTTAATGGCACGGGTGAAGTGTGCGTGTTTTTATTCGATGACGCCAATGGAGATGCAGCCCGGCAAGATTCTGAGAGTGTATTGGCGGATGGCGCGATCAGTTTCACCGACCGGACTGGCAAGTTTTCACAGACGGGCAAAACCTCGGCTGGCACCGACAGGGTCTGTTTCAAGGATGTCCCTGAGGGAGCTTATAACGTCAGTGTGGCTGTCCCAAACGGTTATAACCCAACCACTGTCATGAACTACGCTTTGTCAGTCAAAGCAGGTGATCAGGCTATCCTGGATTTCGGCGCTCAAATCAATAGTAAGTCTGCACCTCTCCCGCCTACTGAGGGCGGGCGCTCACCCATATTAGGTCTTGTGGGTGGGGCGCTGCTCCTGGCCGGGGCCGGACTGGGCATCTACGTCTGGCGCTCGCGCAAATAGCGCTCAATAGCCAAACCTTTCCTCTTTCCAGACATCGGCGTTGTTATGATAGCCAGCTCTTTCCCAGAAGCCGGGTTGGTCGTTTTCCAGGAACTCCAACCCGCGCAGCCATTTTGCCCCTTTCCAGAGGTAGGGAACGGTCAGGTCCTGGCGTGTTGGTATGGCGCCCACTACCCCGCGCAGCGGGTAACCATGGTCGGGTGACAGCGGTTCCCCGTTAAAGTGCGTGGCAAGCAAAAAATTATCTGCCAGGACAACTTCCAACGGGAGATTAACGGTGAATCCATATTCGGCATGCTGCAGGACGTAATGCGCCTTGGGCAGCGGCTTGATCAAGCCCTGCTCCAACAGGGTGCGCAGGGCGACCCCTTCCCAATAAGTATCAAATTTGCTCCAGCGGGTCACACAGTGGATATCCATGTCGATTTTAGTGCGAGGGAGCTGGTTGAATTCATCCCAGGTCCAGCGCACTTCCTTTTCCACTTCTCCCCACATGCGTAAATCCCACGTGGCCGGGTTGAAATGAGGCACCGGTCCATAGTGCAAAACGGGGAATTTTTCAGTTAACGCCTGGCCAGGGGGCAGGCGGCCGGCGCTGCGCATTTGTTGTTCTTCTTCCTTGCGATGAAATAAACCTTTAAACATAACTACTCCTGACGTAACTGCTCAGCCATGGTAAGAAAGTTGCCGAATTTTGAGTGTTTGCGGGTGCTCCGCACC
>DAIQPZ010000024.1:0-26050 GCA_036787065.1 Anaerolineaceae bacterium | reverse complement strand
ATCAATGGAATTAACCCAGGCCTGCGCAATAAGTTACTCTAAAAAAACGTAACTGTTCAGGATTATGGGAATAATGCCCGAATTTGAGGTGTTTGTGGGTGCTTCGCACCCACAAACACCTCAAATTCGGCAACTTTCTTCACATTTACATATGCCCTTGACCTTTCATCGCTTCCAAGCTAAAATCCACATCTAATTTGAACGCCGCAGGATTTCCTTGTCGGTAGTTTGTTGTTGCATTAAGAGCATTGAACTGTGTTTGAAACATTAACTGAACGCCTGAATAAGGTTTTTCAAAATCTCCGCCGGCACGGCAAGTTATCTGCTGAAGATGTCGATGTGGCAATGCGAGAAGTGCGCATGGCTTTACTTGAAGCCGATGTGCACTATAGCGTTGTCAAGAGCTTTATTGCCCGTGTGCGTGAACGGTCGATCGGCCAGGAAGTGTCCAGGTCACTCAACCCGGCCCAGCAAGTGATTAAGATTGTAAATGAAGAACTGATTGCCACTTTGGGTGAACCAGCCCGGCTTAACCTGGTGGGGCAGCGTCCTTACGTTATCCTTCTGGTAGGGCTTCAAGGTTCTGGTAAGACCACGGCGGCGGCAAAACTGGCGCGGATTCTGCGCTCTCAGGGTGAACGGGTCCTGTTGGTCGCGGGTGACCCTTACCGGCCGGCGGCGATCAAGCAGTTGCAAACCCTGGGTGAAAAAGTGGGTGTGCCTGTCTTTACGGAAGAGGGCGTTTTACCCCCCGTTTTGGCCAAACACGCTTACGAGTCGGCCCAAAAGGGTGGGGTGAGCGCGCTTATCCTGGATACGGCTGGCCGGTCGCAGCTCGATAATGCCTTGATGAATGAGCTCAAGGCAATCGTTAAAGAGACACCAGCGGCGGAAACCTTATTGGTCGTCGATTCAATGACGGGTCAGGAAGCTCTGCATATCGCGGAAGGCTTCAGAGATGCGGTGTCCCTGACCGGCCTGATCCTGACAAAAATGGATGGCGACTCCCGAGGCGGCGCTGCCATCTCCATCCGCTCAGTAACCGGGGTGCCGATCAAGTTCATCGGTACCAGTGAGGGGCTGGATGGTCTCGAGACTTATGATCCGCGGCGCCTGGCTTCGCGCATTCTGGGGATGGGGGATGTGATTGGCCTGATTGAACGGGCAGGCGCTATGGATCAGAAAGATGCCAAGGAACAGGCCGAGAAATTAATGTCGGGGCATTTTTCGCTTGAGGATTTTGCCCAGCAGTTGCGCCAGATGCGTAAAATGGGACCGCTCAGCCAACTTTTGGAGATGCTCCCCGGAAATTTGGGTCAGGCTGCACGCAGCATAAACCCCGAAGATGCTGAATATCAGTTAAGATTAACTGAAGCGATCATTTATTCAATGACCCGAACCGAGCGCAAGAATCCTGATATCTTGAATGCCAGCCGCCGCCGGCGGATTGCACGCGGCTCTGGAACCGATGTTGTGGTGGTCAACCGGGTACTCAAGCAGTTCCGTGAAGCACAACGTCTCTTTAAAACCATACAGAAATCGGGCGGACGGGGCTTACCCCGTCTGTTTGGTTAGCTGGTCGACCCAATCAAGGAGAAACGCTCCTTCGGCGTCCCTCAAAATCCTTGAACGGATCGTCCAATTTTATTCTATTTTGTTAAGTTACATTGATTAGTTAGAGGAGATAAACTTCGATGGTTCGAATTCGCTTACGTCGTGTTGGTCTGCATGGTCAACCCAGCTATCGTATTGTGGTTGCGGATAAAGAAAGCCCGCGCGATGGTCGTTTCCTTGAAATAGTCGGTTTCTACAATCCCCGGACGGAACCCTCTACCCTCACTCTCAAGGAAGATCGTGTTTATGATTGGTTGAGCAAAGGCGCTCAGCCCAGCGAACCGATTGTCCGTCTGTTTAACAGCGTTAAATTGATGGATCGTTTCGCTCGTTTCAAAGCTGGTGAGCCAGTTGAAACCCTGTTGGCTGAAGCCAACCCTATTTATGCAAACCGGGTTACTAATTACAAGACACGCCGGGAAACAACTACCCATTAAGAAAGCCAGGAATAGCCTTGAAAGATCTTGTTGAATATATTGCTCGTTCGCTAGTGGAAGATCCGACCCAGGTTCAGGTCGAACAGGTCAGGGGCGCCGGTAATGTGCATCTTGAACTGCGGGTTGCGAAAGAAGACATGGGGCGGGTGATCGGCAAGAGCGGACGGGTGGCAAATGCACTGCGAGTTTTACTGCGCGTTGCTGCCGCACGTGAAGGTAAGCAGGTCTCTTTGGATGTGATTGAGCCAAGATGACAGCTTCTCTCCCTGCTGATTCACCTGACCAGCAAGGCAAGAATACAGGCTCGCCCCTGGCCAGCGAGCCTGTATTCTTATTGGTCGGTCAATTAAGAAGTGCTCATGGGGTAAAAGGGGAAATCAACATGGAAGTTTTAACGGATTTTCCCGAGCGCCTGCGCCCCAACCGGACGGTTTATGCGGGTGATAACCACCAACCGCTGCGTATCGATCGGCCCCGTTGGAAGGATAAGCTAATGATTATTTCCTTCCAGGGGATTAACGGTCGGGACGAGGTCTCAGCGTTTCGTAACCAATTGCTCTATATTCGAACCGAAGAAATACCTGAATTACCTGATGGGGATTATTATTATCACCAGATGATCGGCTTAAAGGTAGTCGATGAAGCGGGGCAATCCGTTGGAATTTTGACTGAAATATTGGAGACCGGCGCAAATGATGTCTTTGTGGTTATACCAGAAGTGGGACCAGAAGTATTGCTGCCGGCGATCGAAGCGGTAATCCTGGGCGTTAATCTTGAAAAACAAGAAATCACTGTCAGACCACCCGTTTGGGACTGAACGTACCGGATATCCTTATGGATTCCAAAAAGTATTGGGTTGGTTTTAACCTCGTCAAAGGAATTGGCGCGGTCCGGCTGCAAGCCTTGCTGGATCATTTTGGAGATCTGGCGATGGCATGGGAATCGCCGGGGGATGTGCTGCTTGCGGCTGGCTTAAGTCAGAAAATTATCACAAATTTTCTGGCAGTGCGTAATGGGGTTGACCTCGACCGCTTTTATGAAAAGATCCAGCAGCAGGGCATTTCGGTCTTAACCTGGCAGGACGAGGCTTACCCCGCCCGTCTGCGGGAAATCAACCAACCTCCACCGGTGTTATATCTTAAAGGAACTTACCAAGCGGAAGATGCGTGGTGTGTGGCGATTGTCGGCACCCGGCGAGTGACCGCATACGGGCAGCGGGTTGCCTCTGAGCTGGCGGCATACCTTGCCCAAAATGGGGTGACGGTTATCAGCGGGTTAGCCAGGGGGGTAGATGCGATCGCGCACGCGGCTGCGTTAAACGCCGGCGGCAGGACGCTGGCCGTGTTGGGCAACGGGGTAGACCAGATTTACCCACCTGAGAACCGCAAACTGTATGAACAAATCGTAGCTCACGGGGGTTTATTGAGCGATTATGCCCCTGGTACCCCACCTGATAGCGCTAATTTCCCTCCTCGTAACCGCATCATATCCGGACTGGCATTGGCAACAGTGGTGGTGGAAGCTGGCGATACCAGTGGAGCGCTGATTACGGCTACTTTTGCCGTGGAACAAGGACGGGATGTCTTTGCCGTGCCTGGGAGTATTTATGCATTACAGAGCAAGGGTGCTAACCGGTTAATCCAGAATGGTGCGCATCCTTTGTTGGAAATGAGGGACGTTCTTGAAGTGATGAACCTGACCCAAATTTCTCAGCAACGCACAGCTCGTCTTATTCTCCCGGACGACCCGACGGAAGCTCAGCTCTACCAGGCTTTAAGTGATGAGCCGATCCATATTGATGATATTTGTGCCCAGGTCGAGCTCCCCATTGATCGCGTATCGTCTACTCTGGCAATGATGGAATTAAAAGGGTTGGTTCGCCAAATCGGTGGAATGAGTTACATTGCTATCCATGAAGCGCAATCCTCCTACATCATTAATGGTGATCATTGAAAATAACTGTCAGCATCGGTTATGATAGGATGTTGAAAAAGGGCTTTACGCCTGATCCCCAGCCTGGAATTCTGGTTGGCTAAAAAAACGTAACTGCTCAGCCATGCAAAGAAAGGCGCCGAATTCGGGGCTTTTCCACAGGCCCTGAGCAATCACATAAAAAAACATACCGTCAGGAATTAACTTATTCGGTTAATTGGCTGTTCCTGGACGATAGGAGGTAGCTCTTTTGGAAGCTTATTGTGTTAAGTGCAAGGCAAAGCGAGAGATTAATAACCCCAAGGCAGAATTTAATGCGGTTGGCGCCCCGGTGACCCGTGGGATCTGCAGCGTTTGTGGCACCCATATGTACCGCATGGGACGAACACCAGAACACGATCAGATACCTGCGCCGGTATCCAAAGGTAAAAAACGGATTGAGCGCAGTGGAAAGCTGGTCATTGTCGAATCCCCGGCAAAAGCTAAAACGGTAGGCCGTTATCTGGGCAAAGGTTATACGGTCAAAGCTTCGGTGGGTCACGTCCGCGATCTTTTACGGTCGGAACTTTCTATCGATGTAGACCATAATTTCACGCCTAAATACAGAGTGCCTAACGAAAAACGGGCAGTGGTTAAAGAATTAAAAGAACTGGCAAAAACTGCCGAAGAAATTTACCTGGCGACGGACCCTGACCGTGAGGGCGAAGCCATTGCATGGCATTTAATGGAAGCCGCTGAAATTGAGCCCAACCTATCTCAACGGGTGGTTTTCCATGAAATTACCCAATCGGCGATCAGTGACGCGTTTGCTCACCCGCGGGAGCTCAATACCAACCTGGTCAACGCGCAACAGGCCAGACGGATCCTCGACCGCCTGGTTGGGTATAACATCAGCCCGATCTTGTGGGAAAAAGTACGCAGCCGTTTGTCGGCTGGCCGGGTCCAATCTGTGGCATTAAGATTGGTGGTCAGCCGGGAAAATGAGATCGATGCATTTGTCTCTCAAGAATACTGGACGATCATGGCTGAGTTAAAGCCGGAAGGTGGGAAAGTTTCCTTCCAGGCAAAACTGTCTCGCATTGATGACCAGGAACCGGCGCTCGACAGCGAATCGGTGGTTAGCCCGATTGTGGCCGATATGGAGCAGGCTGCTTACGCGATCAGCAAGATCAAACGCAGTGAGCGAAGGCGCAAGCCGGCTGCGCCTTTCATCACCAGCTCGTTACAGCAGGAAGCTTCACGCCGGTTGGGGTATACTGCGCGGCGAACGATGGCCCTGGCACAACAGCTTTATGAGGGTCTTGATGTGGGCGAAGGGGGCGGCACGGGGCTGATCACTTACATGCGCACAGATTCGACCAATGTGGCTGAAATCGCCCAAAACGAGGCTAAGGCATATATTAGCCAACGTTATGGTCAAAGCTATTTGCCACCCACACCGCCGCAGTACCGCACGCGTGTTGTGGGTGCGCAAGAGGCACACGAAGCCATCCGCCCAACCTCCGTGCTGCGTGAACCAGAAAAAATCAAAGCTCTCCTGAGCCATGATCAGTACCGCCTATACCAATTAGTCTGGAAGTGTTTTGTCGCTTCGCAAATGGAATCGGCCGTATATGATACCCTTTCCGTCGAAATCAATGGCGAGACTTCTTTGCACCAGTATTTGCTGCGCTCATCCGGTTCATCGGTGAAATTCCCGGGTTTCCTGGTTGTGTATGAAGAAGCCCAGGATGAAGATAAAAAACAAGATGATGTGGGCGAAAATGTGCGCATTCCAGCGGATATCAGCGAAGGGCAGCCGCAAGCCCTGGTGCGTCTGCTGCCAGAAGGGCACTTTACCCAACCTCCGCCGCGTTATACGGAAGCGACCCTGGTCCGGGTGCTGGAAGAGTTTGGGATTGGTCGCCCTTCGACTTATGCGCCGATCTTATCGACTATCCAGGAACGCGGTTACGTGATCCGTGAAGCCAAGCGGTTGATCCCAACTGAAACTGGGGTCCTGGTGAACGACCTTCTGGTCCAACATTTCCCGGATATTGTCGACTTGGGTTTTACAGCCAAAATGGAGAAAGATCTGGACCAGATCGCCTCCGGAGAACGGCAGTGGGTGGATATCATCCGCGAATTTTACGACCCATTTGCCATAACCCTGGAGCGCGCCCAGGCCGAGATGCCAACCACCAAGGTGGAGTTAGAAAAGGTAGGCCGGCCATGCCTGGACTGCGGGCACGACCTGGTGATCCGTTATGGGAGGTATGGCAAATTTATCAGTTGCAGCAACTTCCCGACCTGCCGGCATACCGAGGCCTGGTTGGAGAAAATTGGCGTCAAATGCCCAGAAGATGGCGGGGATGTGGTCCAACGTAAAACGCGTAAAGGCCGTGTCTTTTATGGCTGTTCGAATTATCCGACCTGCCAGTTTACATCCTGGAAACGGCCGCTGCCCAATGCCTGTCCGAAATGCGGCGGATTGTTGGTGATAGCGAACAAACGTGAAGCGACCTGTTTATCCTGCCAGGAAACTTTTCTGCTAGACGAAATAAACAGCGAGACAACCACGGAAATGGCATGAATTTTGCAACTAAAGCGAATAACATCCGATTCTTGATTGATTGAAAATACCCCTGGTCTATTCGGGTTACTTTCAGACAATTGCGGAGTTGCGCATTTCGTTTAATTAATCTACAATGTACGAAGGATAAAACGGATCAAGCACCATCCTATTAATAAAATCATAGAGTAGACCCTTTGTTTTTAGAATCAAGTCTTTCGATTCGAAATTTTTTAGCGCAAGGATGAAATTCTCGCAGGAGCAAAAATATGGACAAAATTCGTGAGTATCTTAAAAACCCATTGATAACCGCCGCCGCAGGTATTGTGGTCGGGGCAATTTTCGGGTTGATTGTCCTTGGATGGGGCTTGTTCCCTATAACTTATATTAACGCCACCCCAGCCAATCTAAGGGACGATTTAAAGGTCGATTATTTGACCATGGCGATCGACTCGTTTGCCAAAGCGCCAGATAATGCCGTGGCGATCCAGCGCTGGAAAGATTTAGGCCCAGATGCGAGTACAGTCTTGGATACACTGCAATCTTCGGCGACTAAATTGACCCCTGATGAAATTACGGCCTTCAGAGTGGTCGTCAAATCACAGGCAACCGTACCGGGCGCCACGCCGGGTGCAACTTCCGTCGTGACAACACCTACGCCCAAGCCTGCCTCGAATAATCTGATCATCATACTGAGTGTGTTATGCCTTTTACTCGTCGTGATCGGCGGGGCGATTGCATATATCCTCCTTATTCGCAATCGCACTGCGAAAGGCGAGCCGACACCTGCAATGCAGGCTCAGGAGCTTTCTAAAGCTGCGGAACGCACCAGCTATCAGACGCAGGACCAGGAACCCCCCATTGCTCAATTTATGACTACCTACATGGCTGGGGATGACCTTTACGACGATTCATTTAGCATCGATTCTCCTTCCGGTGAATTTCTGGGTGAATGCGGCGTAGGCATCTCCGATACCATCGGGGTTGGAGATCCCAAGAAGGTGACTGCTTTTGAGGTGTGGCTGTTTGATAAGAACGATATTCAGACAGTGACCCAGGTGGTCATGAGCGCGCATGCATTCAATGACCCCGCTATCCGGCAGAAACTCGAATCGAAGGGCGAACCGGTTCTCGCAGAATCTGGTAAGAAGATCTTGCTTGAAACAGCTACCCTCCAATTAGAAGCCAGAATTGTAGACCTGAGTTATGGGCAGGGTGCTTTACCCGCCAACAGTTTCTTTGAGCGCATGACCCTTGAGCTGGCCATCTGGCCCAAGCCAGCCCAAACCGCTCCCGCTGCTTAATCGCATCAATTGGTTGTCAATCAAAGAGCCCGATCCTTTTTTGTGGATCGGGCTCTTTTCGTTTTTCGAGTATACAGGCTTCGACTGAAGATTACCGGTTAAAAGCTCATTTAATTTTTATGATTTTTAAATTTAGCGATCCACCAGGGGTTTCTACAACAACGACTTCCCCCACATGGTGCCCGAGTAGGGCGCGACCGATGGGCGATTCGTGCGAAATGCGTCCCTGGCGGGGGTTGGCTTCTTTAGGGCCCACCAGATAATAAGTCTCGGGTGAAAAATCACCTTCCTGAATGGTAATGTGGGCGCCGATTTCAATCGTTTCCCGTAATTTGATGTTTTCATCAATGATGATCACATTGCTCAGCACGCGTTCCAATTCCTGGATGCGTCCTTCGAGAAAGCCCTGTTCTTCTTTGGCGGAAATATAATCAGCGTTTTCGGAGAGGTCACCCTGTTGAATGGCCTGGCGCAACCGTTCTGAAAGTTGTTGCCGGGAAGGTCCCTTGAGATATTCTAATTCCTGGCGTAAGCGAGCTGCCCCATCAGAGGTTAAATAAGATCCTTCGGACATAAGGTTGACTCCACAACTTTAATAGTGTAATGTGTTTTCGGCAAAGCCATTTAGCGGGCATACGACCCACTCCAAACGTTTGACTCATTTTAACATGATCCAGAGCGCAGAAGCCAGGATTGGTTAACTTTTATGGTAAAGTCGACGGATCGTATAATTTCTGATATTCTTCAACCGCATAACGGTCGGTCATCCCGGCAATATAGTCGCATATCGTCCGTTCCAGGCTGCGTTCTTCGATCTGACCCTGGACGTGCTTAGGTAAGGTGGTGGGTTCTAAATGGTAAGCCTGGAATAAATCGGTTAAAATGCGTTCGGCTTTCACCGCCATGCGCATGACCCGGAAATGCCGGTAGAGGTTCGTGAAAAGGAAATCCTTAAGCTCCCGGTTACGGCGGTGCATCTCTTCGCTAAAGCCCACCACATTATAAGGCAGGCGTTGTAGTTCCTCAACCGAACGGACCCCGCTTTGGCGCAGCCGTTGATCGGTTGCCTGAATTAGATCATCTACTTCGATACCAATCAATCGGCGGATGATGCGATGGCGGGTGAGATCTTCCATCACGGGAGCATGTCGCCAACCAATGCTTTCAGTGACAATTTCCCACAATAAGGTGCCTTCCAGCATGGCCGCGTTGATCATTCCCGAGCGCAAGCCATCATCCAGATCGTGCGCTGAATAGGCTAATTCGTCAGCGATATTTGTGATTTGCGCTTCAAGATTGCCCCTTAAATCGGGATTGAAATCTTTGGCATCAGACTGGTCATATTCTGTCTCGTGTTTGACAATCCCTTCCAGAACTTCCCAGCTTAAGTTTAGGCCAGAAAATTCTGGATAACGCCGTTCGAGATAAGTGACAATGCGCAAGCTTTGTTTATTATGGTCGAATCCGCCATAATCGCGCATCAGCCTGGCGAGGATGGTTTCGCCAGAATGCCCAAAGGGAGGATGGCCCATATCATGAGCCATGCAGATGGTTTCAACCAGGTCCTCATTGCCGCCCAGAGCACGGGCGATAGTGCGCCCAATTTGGGTCACTTCGAGGGTGTGGGTCAGCCGCGTGCGGTAATAATCACCTTCGTAATTAATAAAGACCTGGGTTTTGTATTCCAGGCGCCTAAAAGCGGTGGTGTGTAGAATTCTATCCCGGTCACGCTGGTATATTGTACGGTATTCGGGTTCATCTTCTGGATAATAGCGCCCTTTAGTGTTCTTACTGTGCATCCCATACGGGGCCAGGATGCGATCTTCCAATTCTTCTAAGTGGCTGCGTGTGAAAAGCATTCTACTCTACTCCTTTTCTGGCATTCCGCGAATAACCGTTCCAAAAGAAGCCCCACTCAGAGCTTGTCCTATTTGCCCTTCCCCTTCTCCAGAAAAAATCATCCCTTCAAGATGAGCTATCTGCTGCACCAGCTCTAACAGATGGTTAACTTTATCGAGCATGCCACCGGTCACATCGACGGTTGCGGATCCTGAGACACCGGCTGAAATCTGGTCCCTGTCTGCGGGTGTGATGATGGGGTGCAGCCGGGTACAATCCGGATAATCGGCCCATACACCGGGTTCTAACCCGGCCAGTAATATCCGTTCAGGTTTTAGCTCAGGCGCCAGGTAACCAAAGACATCTTCAGTGGATACAATAGTCCCACCCAGTTCCTGGTCGATCACCACATCGCCATTGACAACCGGGATCAGGTTGGCTTGTAGAGCGGCTTGGAGGCCGTACAGATCCCAGTGTGTCACTATACCACGGGTAGTCACCGCGCAAGCCGAGGGGGGAAATGCAATCACCGGTAAACCGGCAGAATAAAAAGATTCTAACACGATTTGATTTAGAAGCCTGGCCTCGTGCCAAACCTCCGCATACCCTCTCCATTGTTCGCGGGAGGTTACTCCCTGGCGGGTGTGATAAAGGTGAGCCGGAACATGGCCAAAAGACCCCGAGCCATGCCCGATGACCAGCTTTAATCCGGGTTGGTGTTTAAGACTGGCGGCAATCTCATAGGCGATACGGTGAATTGTATTCAGCCTGGCCGTATGCGGTTTTGATTTTTCGGTGATCAAGGAACCACCCAGTTTTAATAAAATGAGGTGATTCATGCGCGTAGATTACCCGGACCCAGATGAGTGATCAATGTACGCGTGGCCCCGGCTTGTTCTAACTGGCTGGCGATACCCGCCGCGTTGTTGGGTGTTGTAAGGGCGATCATGTTGCCTCCTGCGCCGCCTCCCGAAAGTTTTGCCCCCAGTGCGCCGGCCCTGCGTGCGGCTGCTACCAGGGTTTCCAGCTCAGGTGAACTGACCCCAATCTCCTCCAATAGGGCCTGGTTTTCATCCATTAAACTGCCCAACTGTTGTGGGTAGCCCTCCTCAATAACTTTGCGAGCCTGATCGGCGATGGCGCCGATTTGGTCAAACCACCGCTCGTAGGGTTGGGTGTCTTTTTGCCAGCGTTCGCGCACGCCATTCACAACCAGGGCGGTTGGGCTTTGCACACCCGTATCGGCAATGACCAACGTGAAAGGCCGGGATACTTCAAAGAGTTGGGGTATTTGCCCACGAATAAAGTAGACCGGTCGGGCGAAGGTGATCACGGTGTTGTCAATCCCGGAAGGGTTCCCATGGTGGATTCGTTCAACTTCGTATGCCAACGCAGAGATCACGTCGTCTGGTAAAGGCGAACCCAGGAATGAAGAAACCGCCCGGATAATTGCGACCGATACCGCTGCCCCCGATCCCAATCCTGCCGCGATGGGGATGGTTGAGTTGACCTGAAGGATCATTGCGGGGGGCCGTTCGATGGCCAGTTGGCGAAAGACACTGTGGATCGCCAGGGCAAGTGGGTGATCGCCGCCAAGCTGATCCAGGCTGGTGGACAATTGAATATCCGGCGCTTCAATTTTGACCGTTCCGGGCGCCAATTTTATTGCAGGGAATATACTGGCTTTGGCCTTAATTTGGGTCACCGGGACGGCAATTGCAGGGCGATGATACACCGCCGCGTGTTCACCAAACAATATGATTTTACCGGGAGCGGAGGCGATGATGGCAGGCATCGGTTAATGGATAAAATAAAAAACAATAAAGATGGCAATACCCCATAACCCGATCGATAGCTGCAAGGGCCGGTCCATCAGCAAAACTTCCTCGGGAGCGCCGCCGGCATGCTTAATCTGGATCAGGTAAAGGTAACGGAAAATGCCATAGATCACAAACGGGATGGTCAGCATCAAGGCATGGTTGCCAATCGCGATAGGGGAAAGGAAGGTATAAAGGGAATAAGCCACGATTGTGCTGCTCGAGACGATGGTGATCAACTGGTCGAGGAGGGGCAGGCTGTAACCTTGCAGCACCCGGCGATGGCTGTTGGCGTCATCAGCCAGTAAGGCCAACTCGGCGCGTCTCTTGCCCAATCCCAGGTATAAAGCTAAAAGGGTTGTCACCACATACAGCCAGGGTGAAAACAACTTTACCTGGATCACGCTGACCCCAGCACCAACGCGCAGAACATAAAAAGTGGCCAGTATCAGAACATCCAACAGCGGGATATGCTTGAACCACTTCGAATAGGCCACGTTTAGAATGATGTATATGAGGGCGATAATGGCAAATTTTGGGGACAGCAGGTATGATAATGGGAGCAGTACGACGATCAAAATTATCTCTGCTGCCCACGCGACCATGACTGGCAATTGACCGGAAGCGATGGGGCGATTTTTTTTCTGCGGATGTTTTTTGTCCGCTTCCAGGTCGGAAATATCATTAAAGATGTAGATAGCGCTGGATAAGAAGCAGAATAAAAAGAATGCTGCGATGACCCGTTCAAGAAAAACCAGGTTGGTGATTTGCCTATCAAAGAAGAGGGGGGCCATGATGAGGGCATTTTTTGTCCATTGGCGCGGACGCATGGTTTTGAGAAGGGCTGTGAACATAGAAATATGATAACATAAAAAATTAAAAAGGAACTTTTCACCTGTGAGAAGAAAGGTGCTGAATTTGAGGTGTTTGCGGGTGCGAAGCACCCGCAAACACCTCAAATTCAGTCCTTATTCGCATGGACCTAAGTAATTACCTGTTTCCCGAATGCTCTCGTTAATGGTAAAATGGGTTTATAGGCTGAGATAAATTGCGTTTGCGCGAGTGCATTCACGTTTTTGGCCAAGGACCCTAAAGCCTCTGCCTACCCCAAGCGTGTTGCTAATAATTGGTGGCGATACTTTGGTGAACCAGCTCTTGAGTTAAATCCACTGTTGGCATACAACCGCTGCACCTACATTAACCATAAACTTTGCCAATGGTAAACCTGGCAGCTTTTTCACCATTAACTGCACCAACTTCCCGCCGAACAGTACGGCGACAATCAAGATTAATGGTGTATCAATAACCACGTCAATTACCACCGATCGATTTGGAAACCTGGCATTTATCTTTGACACTTCTAATGCAAATGCAGGACGCTATTTCGTGACCGTTACTGTAAATCCGAGTCGTATGATATCTTTTGAACTCGATCCGACACAACCGCTTCGGCCCCAATCCTGTAGTGGCACAGTTATTGTTGTTCCAGGCGGCATCGGAGTACAATCTATTTTCTTGCCGGTTATACAAAAATAAGTAACATCTCAATAAAGAGGGGGGAAGCGGGGTGTTTGTGGGTGCTCCGCACCCACAAACACCCCGCGCCCCTCTTTATTGAGATGTTACAAAAATAATTTATTCGCAAGACTGGAGAAGAACAATGTCTCGCATTGGTTATTATTTGTCTTCAATTCCTACCATCTTAACCCAGATTGAAAACTGGCCTGAAATAAGTGGGATACTGTTACACAAACAACCAGTTGTAAAGATCCGAAATGGCTGTAAATTCAAAGTACGGAGTTTTATGGATGTTTGGGTGGTTAAAGAAACCTGTCTTGACCGTGATTATGAGTCTAGCGGCACTAAAATTCAAGATGGTTCGACAATTATTGATATAGGTGCTGCTTTTGGTGATTTTTCAATTTTAGCTGCTTTTGAACATCCAAGCAGTCAAGTATATGCTATTGAGCCATTTCCAGAGTCGTATACACTGCTTGAAGAAAACATCAAAATAAACTCCCTGAGGAATATCAAGACTTTCCCGATAGCTGTTGGGGCACAATCGGGTGAAATGACGCTTTTTACTACTGGCGAAGCTGTTCAGCACACAACTACAAATATCCAGATTTCGGATCAGGCAATTTCTTTAAAAGTACAGGGGCTTTGTCTTGATGATTTTTTCCAAAAAAACGACATAGCGGTTTGTGATGTATTGAAAATTGATTGTGAAGGCGCTGAGTTTGATATACTCTTCAATACTGGAGATGTAACGTTAAAAAAAATCAAAGGTATTTGCCTTGAGTATCACGATGGGTTCACGAAATTCTCGCACATAGATTTAATGAACTTCTTGCAGCAAAAAGGATTCCAGGTAAAAACCACACCCAATCCAGTATATAGTTACTTGGGGTTCTTGTATGCCTTTCAAGAAAGTCCTATTTGATCATCTTTCTGCCCAATTCTGGCTTTGTTAGAAATTATGTGGCTTCACCACGGCAATTCCCAAAGAACCAATTATGACATTTCGCCCGCAAAATCGGGATATATTGGATGACCTGGCGGTTGTCTGGAAAGCCGTCATCATGGGTAAACCAGCCCCTTCTTTGGCGCCTGTTAATTATTGCGTTATCTTGCCGCATTTTTATTCGACTTTTTAAGGGGACAGATGTGAAACTCTCCTGATATGTTAAAATGAAGGATGTTTAAAAACAGGTTGGATCTATGCCTGGTACAGCGGGGATTAGCGGTAAGCCGTTCACTAGCCCAACGCCTGGTCATGGCCGGTCAGGTCCGCGTGGATGGCCAGGTGGTGCTCAAGTCATCGGTTCTGGTGAACGATGGAGCAGTTATCCAGGTGGATCGAGGACCAGCGTTCGTCTCTCGCGGAGGCGAGAAACTCAAGGGGGCTTTACAGGCTTTTCCGGTGGATGTGAAAGATCGAATTTGCGCGGATGTGGGCGCCTCGACGGGTGGGTTTACCGATTGCCTGTTGCAGAATGGCGCGGGACGGGTGTACGCGATCGACGTGGGTTATGGCTTGCTGCATTGGAAGCTGCGCAATCACCCACAAGTGGTCATTATGGAGCGCACCAACGCGCGCTTTGTGCGGAAACTTCCCGAGGAAGTTTCCCTGGTCACCATTGATGCCTCCTTTATCTCCTTGAAAATTATTTTGCCAGTTGTACGCCAATGGTTCTCGCCCGATCACGGTGATGTGATTGCCCTGATTAAACCCCAATTTGAAGCGGGTAAGGAGCAGGTTGCGCGCGGCGAGGGGGTGATTCGTGATCCAATGGTCCACCGTGAAGTGCTCATGGAGGTGTTAACTTACGCTGAAACCCAAGGGTACACGGTGCGCGGGTTGATCTGTTCCCCGCTGGTCGGCCCCAAAGGGAACCATGAATTTCTGGCTTATTTGGGTTATTCGCCCGTTGTCACGCATAACCCTCTGGAAGCCATGGTTGAAAGCGCGTTGAATCATATGATGAAAATCGGTTATACTTCATCCGGCTTATGACAGACTTCATCCGTAATTTTTGTATTATTGCCCATATCGATCATGGAAAATCGACCCTGGCAGACCGGCTGCTGCACCTGACAGGGACCGTATCCGATCGAGATCTGACCGAACAGATCCTGGATTCGATGGATCTGGAGCGCGAAAAAGGCGTTACCATTAAGGCTTCAGCCGTGCGCATGAATTATCAAGCCAAAGATGGCAATGCTTATGAACTCAACCTGATCGATACACCCGGCCACGTGGATTTTAGCTATGAGGTCAGCCGCGCGCTGGCGGCCTGTGAGGGTGCGCTGTTGGTGGTGGATGCAACCCAGGGGATTGAAGCCCAGACTCTGGCAAACCTCTACCTGGCCCTGGAGCATAATCTGGTCATCATCCCGTTGATCAATAAAATTGATTTGACATCGGCCCGCCCGGATGAAGTGGCTCAGGACCTGGAACACCTGCTTGGAACACCCGCCGATCAAATATTGCGCATCTCGGCTAAAGATGGGGTCAATGTCGAACAGGTGCTCGAGGCCATCGTCTCGTTTATACCGGCTCCACTGGGGGATCCCGACCTGCCCCTTCAGGCATTAATCTTTGACTCGCATTACGATTCTTATAAGGGTGTGGTGGCTTACGTGCGTGTGGTCGCCGGACGCATCCATCCAAACGACATCCTGCGCCTGATGGCCCATTCTACTGAGCTGAAACCGGTTGAGATTGGCACGTTTTCACCCGAAATGCGACCGGCGGAGATCCTTCGGGCTGGCGATGTGGGTTATGTGGCTACCGGCTTGAAGACCGTATCCGAATGCCGGGTGGGCGATACGTTTACCCAGGCAGCCAACCCGGCGGCTGTGCCTCTGCCGGGGTACCGCCAGGCCAAGCCGATGGTGTTTGCCGGTATTTATCCGACTGAAGGGGAAGATTATCCCGACTTAAAAGAATCTTTGGAAAAGCTGCAGCTCAACGATGCTTCTCTGATATACCAACCGGAAACATCTCAGGCGCTTAATTTTGGTTATCGCTGTGGCTTCCTGGGTTTGTTTCATATGGAGATCATCCAGGAAAGGCTTGAACGCGAATACGACCTGGATATCGTGGTTACTGCGCCTTCGGTTGAGTATGAGGTCCTGCTCCGCACCGGAGAAGTGATCCTGGTTGATTCTCCTGCTCGCCTGCCGGAAGAGAGTGAAGTGGAAGAAATCCGTGAGCCGTGGATGAAAATCCAGATATTTAGCCCGACAGAATATTATGGAACGATCATGGACCTGGTAACCCACCGCCGCGGGACTTTTATAGAGCAGGAATTTCCCGCTCCAAACCGGGTGCAGTTGTCATTTGATATCCCGTTGTCGGAATTAATTGTGGATTTCTTTGATAACCTGAAATCGCGCACAAGGGGTTATGCTTCATTAGATTACCAGTTTTCCAATTACAAGCCCGAAGACCTGGTCAAGGTGGAAGTATTGGTTAATGAAGAGCCGGTTGATGCACTGGCTGTCATCGTCCATCGCAAGGATGCATATCATAAAGGCCAGGCACTGGTCACTAAACTCAAGGGAATTATTCCACGGCAGCTTTTTGATGTGGCCGTACAGGCATCGGCTTCAGGCCGGGTGATCTCACGCGCCAATGTGAAAGCGATCAGAAAAGATGTCCTGGCAAAGTGTTATGGCGGTGATATTTCACGTAAAAAGAAATTGCTCGAGAAACAGAAAAAGGGTAAGCGGCGGATGAAAATGGTGGGTAGTGTAGAAATCCCACAAGCCGCTTTTATGGCAATTCTGCGCCTGGAGGAAGAATGAAAGTTACCGCACAGACGCCCTGGAATAACATGAAACGCTGGCTGCCCGGGGTATTAATCAGCGCTTTCGTGTTTTGGCTCATTTTGCGTAATATCAGTTGGCCAAAAGTGGGCGCTGCCCTGGCATTAATTAGCCCGGCTGCTATCGCCGTGGTGATTGTGTTGTATTTTATCTCCCTGTCAGCGCGGGTTTTATGCTGGCATACCCTGCTGCAAAGGAAGGTTCCTTTTAAACGCGCCTTTTTCGTGATGGGTGAGGGTTATCTGCTCAATAATGTTTTCCCATTGAGAGTGGGGGAAATAGGCCGGGCTGTGCTGTTAAGCAGAGAAAAGGGGCTCAGCTTTTTCCAGGTCTTGCCGACTATCTTGGTGGAACGCGCTTATGACATGGCCATCGCCGCCAGTCTTTTATTGGGTACCCTGCCGTTTGTGATGGCGATGAAATCATCAAAAACCCTGGCGATTGTGATTTTGATTTTAGTGGTCGGAGGTTTGGTGGCTTTATATGCCATGGCGCGTTACCGGGAGTGGGTAGAAAGCCTGGCCGCAAAGGTGGGCGCGCGTTGGCCTTTTTTTACCAAATGGATACTACCCCAGGTTGAATCGATCCTGGATGGTTTCGCTGTGCTTACCCGGCCGGAATATTTTGCCTTGAGTCTGGGAATGATGGTGCTGAGCTGGGGTTTGGCCCTGGTACAGGATTATATCCTCCTGCACAGCATTGTACCGCAAGGGCCGATCTGGTTGGTTGGATTCGTTTTAGCTGCCGGGGCGTTGGGGGCAGCCGTCCCTTCAGCGCCAGCGGGATTGGGTGTTTTTGAGGGCGCAGCCGTTTTTGCGTTATCTCTTGTTGGAGTTGATCCCAACAGAGCGTTTGCCTTTGCGATCTGTGCCCACCTGATTTCCTTGATTTTTTCAAGCCTGATCGGTGTGATCGGCCTGACGCTCGAGGGTGAGAATATTTCTTCGCTTTACCAAAGCCTGGTTAACCGAAAAAAGTAACACTTTAATAAATGCGAATCCTGATTGCTTTGACTTATTACCAACCTTATATATCTGGAATGACGATTTATGCTGTCCGCCTGGCGCGTGCTCTGGCTGTCCGTGGTCATCAGGTCACCGTATTAACCTCTCGTTACGACCCTCAATTGCCTTTAGATGAGACTCTGGATGGCGTGAGGGTCATTCGCGTGCCGGTGATGATGCGAATAAGCAAAGCCGTGGTGATGCCGTCTATCGCATTCAGAGCCTGGCCGTTAATTCATCAGGCAGACGTGGTCAACTTGAACCTACCCCAAATGGATGCGATCGTCCTGGCGTTGATCAGCCGCCTACAAAGCAAACCGGTGGCGCTGACTTACCATTGTGATATTCACCTGCCTTCAGGCTGGGTCAACCAGATTGCAAACTGGGTTTCAACGGTGCTTAACCGGATCACCGGGAAAATGGCCGGTGTCGTCATCAGCCAGTCACAGGATTATGCCGACCATTCTCCTTTTTTTCATAACTTCCCACTTAAAACGCAGGTGGTCTGTACTCCAGTGGATCTACCGGTTGTGTCAGAGCCAGCGGTCCAGGCATTCTGTGTGAAATATCATATCCGTCCGGGTGAAGGAATCATAGGGATGGTGGCTCGCCTGGCGGCCGAAAAAGGGGCGGAGTATTTGATCCAGGCCATGCCTAAAGTGCTTCAAAAATATCCTAATGTCAGAGTCCTTTACGTCGGCCCGTATCAGAATGTGTTAGGCGAAGAAAAATATGCGCGCGGTCTGGCTCCTCTAATCGAGACTTTGGGCGAGCACTGGTCTTTTCTAGGGGTGATAAGCTCTGAAGAATTGGCGGCTTTTTACCATGTGTGTGATTTAACTGTGTTGCCCAGTATAAACAGTACGGATGCCTTTGGAATGGTGCAGATTGAATCGATTTTATGCGCTACCCCGGTTGTGGCCTCCGACCTACCCGGTATCCGCCAGCCAGTCCTCACCACCGGTTTGGGGAAGATCGTTCCACCTCGGGATGCCGATGCGTTGGCCAACGCGATTATCTCCCTTCTTGATCACCCTGAACGTTCATATGATATTGCCAGTGAGGCCGCCCAGACTTATGCGCCTCAGGCGACTGCGCAGCGCTATGAGACTATTTTCCAGGAGTTGCGTAACGCGAAATGAGTGTAGACCAGGCAGATAAAATTTTATGGCGACATATCCGTGACTTGCCCTATTTTCGGGCGATGTTGCGGGCAGTGGAAGACAATTTTTATCAGGGTCTGGAACTGCCAGAGCCTGTCTTGGACGTGGGCTGTGGAGATGGCCATTTTGCCTCAGTTGCGTTCGATCATCCGCTGGATGTAGGCCTGGATCCGTGGACGGGCCCGCTGCGTGAGGCGTACGGCCGCCATGTTTACCGTCTGGTTGTTCAGGCAGATGGGGCGCAGAGTCCCTTTCCGGATGGCTGTTTTGCAAGCGCGATCAGCAATTCAGTTTTGGAACATATCCCGCATGTCGATGAGGTCATCGTCGAGGTATCCAGGGTGCTGCGTCCCGGGGGATTGTTTGTGTTCTGTGTTCCAAATGACCGTTTTACGACATCTTTGCTAGGCACGACCCTCTTTAGAAAACTGGGTTTAAAAGACGCCAGTGCATTCTATTCTCGCTTCTTCAACCGTATTGCCCGTCATGCCCATTGTGATTCACAGGCAGTCTGGAAGCAGAGGTTGGAAAACTCCGGTTTAACTATTGAAAAATGTTGGGATTATTTTCCACCAAAGTCTTTACACGTGCTGGAAGTTGGTCACCTTTTTGGCGTGCCTGCTCTCTTTACTCGTAAACTAACCGGGCGGTGGATTTTATGGAAGAGCCGCTTTAATTTATGGTTGCCATGGGTTATCACTCACCGGCATGTCACCCATCCCATCTCAGATCAAGGCACCTGTTCATTTTATATTGCGCGCAAAAAGGCCTGATTAAGCTCTCCTGTTTATTGTTCTCGCTCGAACGTATCCAGGAGGGCAATAGTGCTCGATGCTTATTTGATTAGGAAAAAGGTTCTCCAGGAATTGCCGTGGAATGGGCCGCATTTTGGGGTGTGAGCGCGGGTACCCGCGCTCACACCCCAAAATGCGGGGATTCACCACGGAAATTTCTGGAGACCCAGGAAAAATTCCTTGCCATGCCTTGGTGGATAGGGTATCATTTCAGGTTGAGTAAATCCTGCTCTTTTGGACAATAATAAAATGGCCGAAGAACCCAGCGTATTGGACTATGTAAAATCAAAACTGGCTTTTTGGAAAAAAGCAACCCTGCAACTTCCAATAGTCGAAGAAAAAGAACCCTCGATCATTCAAAGCATTGAAATGCTTATCGAAGAAGAACAGGTCCGAGACCATCCTAAAGCTCCCATTAGTCTTCAAAAGAAAAAAAACCGCCAGCCTATCCGTTTCATTTGGTTAGCCCTGGGTGCATTAACTATCGCGTTAGTGGCCCAGCTTAGCCTTGAGCCTGGAGCCAACCCACGGCAGTGGACCACAGGGGCAGTTTTATATGCTTTGAGCCTGGTCCTGTTAATTGTGGCTAATCTGACGAATGAATGGCCCATCATCGATCTGAAACCCGATGCAGAAGCCGCTTTCCCAACGAAGATTAACCTGGACGGTTTGATCTTTCTCATTCCATTGACCATCATTTCTTTTATCGCGTTTGCTGGCGGGTATTTTACGCCGCTGAATACGATCCTGTGGGTCCTAACGATTGCCGCTTGTTTGAGGACTTTCTGGCTGCGGACGCCCTCGACCAGGTCCTGGCTGGCGTGTTTCTGGGAGGCGGTCAATCGGTCCGGCTGGAATATCACCATTACGCGTACCGCTATTGGAGTTGTACTTATAATCGGCCTGATATTATTCTTCCGTTATTTCCGGATTAACCAGGTCCCCTCAGATATGGTCAGCGATCATGCCGAAAAACTTCTCGACGTGTATGACGTCCTCCAGGGAAAAACTGCGGTCTATTTCCCGCGCAACACCGGACGGGAATTTATCCAGTTCTACCTTACGGCGGCTATCATCACGATTTTCCAAACGGGGTTTTCTTTCTTAAGTCTCAAGTTGGGCATGATAACCGCGGGTGTGTTGACCCTACCTTACATATATTTGCTGGGTAAAGAAGTGGGCAGCCGCCGCGTTGGGCTGATAGCTTTGGCGTTTGCCGGAATTGCGTATTGGCCAAATGTCATCTCGCGTTTCGCGTTAAGATTTGCACTCTACCCGTTATTTGTCGCGCCCACCCTTTATTATCTGCTGAAAGGGATCCGCACGCGGAACCGCAACGATTTTATTCTTTCTGGCATCGCTCTGGGGATTGGTCTAAATAGTTACACCCCTATCCGGATCTTACCTTTCGTGGTGGTGATTGCGGTGGGGCTTTACCTGATCCACCGCCAATCGCGGGGGATGCGCAAGGAAGCCTTGTTTGGGTTACTCATCGTAGCGGTTGTTTCTTTCATTATTTTTCTCCCCTTATTCAGGTATGCCCTGGATAACCCTGATATGTTCAATTATCGCACTCTGACGCGCCTGGGGACAATTGAGCGCCCCTTGCCAGGTCCAGCGGGGTTGATTTTTTTGCAAAACTTATGGAACGCCATGACCATGTTCTTCTGGTCAGACGGTGAAGTTTGGGTCATTTCTATCCCACTGCGGCCGGCTTTAGATTACATCTCTGCTGCTTTGCTTTTCTCCGGGATGGCGCTGGTCATCATCCGCTATATTCGCCGGCGGAATTGGACCGACCTGTTCCTGTTTTTATCCATTCCTCTCTTGATGATGCCGTCCATCCTTTCCCTGGCCTTCCCCAATGAGAATCCGTCCCTGAACCGCCCGGCAGGAGCTTATGTGATCGTGTTTGTATTGATTGGAATCGCCCTGGATGGGTTTTTCCGCGGGATTGAAGCGCGCGTCTCAGGACGGTTGGGCGCCGGGCTGGTGTTGGGGGCTGGATTGCTCTTATTTGGGGGTTCGGCTTACCAGAACTATGACCTGGTCTTCAACCAGTATGCGCCTGCGTTTACCCGCGGAGCCTGGAACACTTCGGAGATGGGGGCAGTGGTAAAATCCTTTGCCGATACCTATGGCTCGAGCGATACCGCCTGGGTGGTCGGATATGCCTATTGGGTGGACACGCGCCTGGTGGGGATCAGCGCCGGGGATGTGACCCGCGATACGGCCATCTGGCCGGACAGCTTTGCCAACACAGTAGCTGACCCGCGCGCCAAGCTGTTCCTGCTCAATCCTGAAGATACCCCTGATCTGAAGAACCTGCGGGGTCTTTATCCTCAAGCGCTCGTCTGGATGCATAAATCACCCGTCGAAGGGAAGGACTTTTGGGTATTGTTGGTTCCTCCCAAGGAAGGCGCGGCACAATGAATCCCCCTGCTCAACCGGCAGGCGGCAATCTGCCTGCGGCTACCCGTAAAAGAGGGTGGGCATGGATGCTTGATCTCCTGTTGATCGTTGTCCTGCTGGCGGGGGGCTACCTGCGTTTTGTGGGGGTTAATTGGGATGCGGACCAGCATTTACATCCCGACGAACGCTTCTTGACCATGGTGGAAGATGGGATTAAACCGGTCCAAAACCTGGCACAATATTTTGACACAGCCAAATCGTCTCTGAATCCCAACAACAACCCATCCTTTGGCTTCTTCGTATATGGTACATTCCCAATCTTCATTGTGCGCTATGTATCCCAGTGGTTGGGGCAGGCTGATTATAACCATTTTAACCTGGTAGGTCGCCAGCTCTCCGCCCTATCTGATTTATTGACAGTCCTGCTGGTTTATTTAATTGCGTCCAGGTTATATAACCGGCGGGTGGCACTGCTGGCAGCCGCATTTTCCGCATTGGCCGTCTTACCTATCCAGCTCTCGCATTATTTTACCGTCGATACGTTTACCAATTTCTTCGGCTTTATCGCGGTTTATTTTGCGGTGCGGATCATGACGGCAGAGAAGAAGCCGGATAAACCTGAACTGGCCTTGCCGGCCGTGGAAACGATTCTTGATGAAGAGTCACAAGGGGTAAAACCGGTCCAACCTTCTGTGATTGACCAACGTATAACCGCCTTTGGCCAGGTAGCCCGTGTCATCCTGGTTGAGTCATTACCTTACCTGGCGTTTGGGACTGCCCTGGGTATGGCCGCGGCCTCAAAAATTAATGCCATCATCCTGGCCGTGTTATTGCCCATCGCTCTGGGGGTCCGGTATTACCGGATGCCAGCCGACGAACGGAGGCAGCAAAGTGGGGGGATGCTCCGCAACTTATTGATCGCTGCGCTGGTCAGTTTTGTCTTCTTCCGCATTTTCCAACCTTATGCGTTTAGTGGTCCCGGTTTGCTGGGTCTTAACCCTAACCCCAAATGGGTTGCCAATATGACCGAGCTGGCTAATCAGGCCACCGGTGATGTGGATTTTCCGCCCGCCTTACAATGGGCGCGCCGGCCGGTCTGGTTTTCCTGGTTGAACCTGACGCAATGGGGCCTTGGATGGCCGCTAGGCCTGCTAGCCTGGGCGGGTTTTCTTTGGATGGCCTGGCGTATCTTTAAGAAGAAAGAATGGCAGACGCACCTGCTGTTATGGACCTGGACCGCGGGATATTTTATCTGGCAGTCGTTGAGCTTTACCGCCAGTATGCGCTACCAGATGTTAATTTATCCCACGTTAGAAATTATGGCTGCCTGGGCGGTTTTTGAGCTGTGGAAGGTGAACCCGGCCAGTCAAAGGATAAAATGGCTTAACCGCCCGCGGCTTTGGCGGACCGCTTCTATTGTCATCGGCGCCGTCGTTTTAACGGGTACCGCGGTCTGGGCATTCGCATTTTCTTCAATTTACACCCGACCCATGACCCGGGTAGCCTCCAGCCGGTGGATCTATCAGAATGTGCCTGGTCCATTCAACCTATCCATAGATACGACCAGTGGAACCTATAATCAGCCTTTACCGTATCAAGGTGGAAACGTGATCACACCTGATGCGCCTTTCAAACAGGCCTTTATCGCCCAGGAACAGGGATCGCTAACCCAAATCGATCTCCAACATGTGGTTGCCAAGGGCGGTAATCTGGCTGATCAGACTCTGGGGGTAGAAGTATACCGGGCCAGCGACGAGGTCAATCCCCTGGCCTACGGGATTCTAACCAATAGTTTCCAGGCCTCTGGGGATGAGCGTGGTCAAGCGTATAAAATCAGCCTGGCAAACCGGGTCCCGCTCCAGGCGGGTACGAGCTATTTATTAAAAATATATGTTGTAGAAGGCAGCGGGCCGATCCAGCTTATGGGGCCGTCCTTATTATCCCTGCTCACGCAAGACGGGATCATCCAACAATCGCTGCCGCAACCTGTATTCACCATCAAGGCGGATCATCCTTTCACATCGATCTTCGCGGCATCTAAATCCGGTTCGCTGAAGTCCATTTGGCTCCCGAAAGTGGTCGACCAGGCCGCCATGCCAGGGGATAAAACGTTACAGGTGAGCATTGCGCCACAAGATGGAAGTGATCCGGCCCAACCTGCCGTTGCCAGTTTGACCAGTGTTTTTCCGGTGACTGCCGATGGAAACGGGCAGAGTTTTAAAGTTACCTTTGATCAATCGATCAACCTGGTCGAAACCCGGCTGTACAGTCTGACACTTACCCTGGTTAGTGGTCAGGGTGCGGTTGCCGTGCGCGGGAGCGCGCCGGCCATGGAATCGAGCTGGGACGATCCCCAACCCCAGCCTTTGGATGGTTATTCGCCTTATTCGTTCTCTACTGGCCTGTACCAGGGTGATTTGAATTTTGAAATGTATTGGGACGATAACGCGGTTAAGCTCACGCGTTTTCTGACCACACTGGATCAATCGGACACTATCTTCATCACATCGAACCGCCAGTGGGCCACGACGGTGCGGGTACCTGAGCGTTATCCGCTAACTGTGGAATATTATCGCGATTTGTTAGGCTGTCCGCCGGAGAAATCCATCATCTGGTGTTACAGTGTGGCCAAAGTGGGTCAGTTTAAAGGCAAGTTGGGTTACAACCTGGTGGCCACTTTCCAATCCGACCCGGTCCTTGGCCCGCTCGATTTCAATGACCAGTTTGCCGAAGAAGCTTTCACTGTCTACGATCACCCCAAGGTGTTGGTCTATAAGAAGGACACAACTTACGATCCCCGGCAGGTGCGGACGGTGTTGGGCGGAGTCGACCTGAGTCACGTGGTTCACCTGACACCGCATGAGGCGAGTAAACTGGCGCTGCCAGACGTGTTTGGATCTGCGAAGAAAAAAGTTCTGACTCTGATGCTGCCCGCCAGCCAATGGCTAGTCCAGCAGGCCGGTGGGACTTGGTCGACGCTGTTCAACCGGGCTGACTTAATCAACCAGTATCCGGGCGTGGGAGCGGTGGCCTGGTACCTGACCATTGCTATACTGGGTTTGCTGACTTATCCATTCCTCAGGATTGCCATGCCGGGTCTACCAGACCGGGGTTATCCGCTGGCGCGCATCACCGGACTGTTATTGCTGGCTTATGTCACCTGGATGGCCGGTTCATTTAATATCCCGGTAACACGGCTATTAATTAGCCTGGTGCTACTGGGGATTGCCTGTTTAGGCGCGCTTCTGGCAATCTATCAGAGGAAGGGATTACTGCACGAGCTGCGCACCAAGAAACGATATTTCCTGACGGTTGAGGGTGTCGCGCTTGCCTTCTTTATCCTCGATTTGGCCATCCGTCTGGGGAACCCGGATCTCTGGCACCCTTCTAAGGGTGGTGAGAAGCCGATGGACTTCTCATACTTCAACGCGGTGATTAAAAGCACCACATTTCCACCCTACGATCCCTGGTTTGCCGGTGGTTACCTGAATTATTATTATTATGGCTACGTCATTGTGGGCATGCTGGTTAAATGGTTGGGGATTGTCCCATCCATTGCTTATAACCTGATCCTGCCTTCATTGTTCAGTATGCTGGCCCTGGGCGCATTTTCGATTGCCTGGAATTTGAGCCACGCCTCGAGGAAAATTCCATCCAGCGAAGAGGATGAGAGCGCTAGTCCCAGGCCCAAATGGTTTGACCAACACGTCTGGACAGGTATCTCGGCTGGCCTGGCGATGGTGGTTTTAGGAAACCTGGGTACAGTGCGCATGATCTGGCAGGGGTTTCAGAAACTGGCGGCGCCAAATGGAGCTATCGACAATGTGTCTATTCCCATGCATTGGATCT
>DAIQPZ010000023.1:0-26116 GCA_036787065.1 Anaerolineaceae bacterium | reverse complement strand
CAAGAGATAAAGACGAAAGCCGGTTGACCACAAGCTGATCGCCAGGATTAAATACAGCGCGAATGAAAGCGCGGTCAATCCCAGGGTCGCCAACGGTTGGTAGATATCCGCCGAGTCAACCACGTTATATTCAGAGATAAGAACCAGCACTAACAAAACCCCGCCCAGCCCCATCGTGATCCACCAAATCGGTCCACCCGATAATATATTTAATGGAATACCAATCATCCAGGCGGTTAACGCCGGCAAGATCCAATGGTGTAGCATAGATTGCCAACTTTGATGAGAATTAGCCAGGGCAGGATGGCCGCGCAAGATCCAATCGCTCCCGGTTGCCGCCATCACAGCCACTAAAACTGATACAATCGTATGGAAATTCACATCAAAGGTCAGGAATATACCCAGTAGATTGAACGACAACGTCTGTGTCGGGATAACCACAAAGCGAGTTAACGCATAAGCCAGGAGGATCGTCGCGATCATCACACTTAATCGGTTCCTATCTGGCAGGTATCGCTGAGCTTCCATACTGACGGGATTATACACTGATTATGGTGGTAAAATTAAAGGTTGTATGGAAACGATTACTAAACCCGACACAATCACCCCGCCCAAGTTAATCCCTTCTTTTTTACGCGGATTTGACATGGTAGCCAACCACATTGGCTTAATTGCCCTGCCCATTGGGCTTGATTTGTTGTTATGGTTCGGACCTCATCTGCGGATCAAAGACCTGATCCAGCCGTTGATTAAAGAGATGGCTGCTCTACCCGGCTTTGACACCCCCGACATGGTCGAAATGGTCCGCACCAATCAGACCCTATGGCAATTCTTTGCCATGCACTTTAATCTGGCCAGTGTCCTGCGCACCTTTCCAATTGGCGTCCCAAGCTTGATCTCGGGCGAGTATCCATTAAACACGCCCTTGGGGACCGCACCGATTTTCGAAATCAACTCTGCCCTGGTGGCTTTAGCGACATGGCTTTTATTAATTTTGGTTGGATTGGTGGCAGGAAGCCTGTACTTTATTTGGATTTCACACATCGTTTTTCAGGACGGTAAATCGATCAACCTGGCACAAACCCTGAGGGCAATTGTTCAAGTTTGCCTTTTTACCCTGATTTGTGTGTTTGCCTTGTTCTTATTGAGTATCCCGCTGATGATCGTCATCCCATTGATGTACCTGATCAGCCCAGGATTTGCCCAATTCACCCTGTTTTTGATCCTTTTAATTCTTGCCTGGCTGCTGGTCCCTTTTCTCTTCTCGCCCCATGGAATTTTCGCTTTCCAGCAAAATGCCTTCATCGCCATGTTGACCAGCGCCCGCCTGGTGCGGGTGACTTTGCCAGTGACGGGTGTGTTCATCCTGATCGCGCTCCTGCTCAGCCAGGGAATGAATCTTCTCTGGCAAATACCTACAGAGGATTCATGGATGACCCTGGTGGGCATTGCCGGGCATTCGTTTGTCACGACCGGTATCATCGCAGCCAGTTTTGTTTTTTACCACGATGGCATCCGTTGGGCAGAGGAAGTGACACAGCGCAACCTGGTGGCCCAAAAAGCATCTCGGAGTTGATGTTTAGAGTAAACGTAACTGTTCAGGCTCGTGAAAAAGACATTTCACCCCAAGGCTGAGATGTTACGATTAAACGCCATCGCCCTGGAATTTGGGCGGTTATTGCCAGGTTATTAACTATTTCGGAGGAATTGGATTGACTGAAATAACTTCGTACGCAGCGAAAGATATCCAGGTATTGGAAGGTCTTGAAGCCGTTCGCCGGCGGCCCGGTATGTACGTGGGCGGTACTGACATTAAAGCTTTGCATCACCTGGTATATGAAGTAGTGGATAACTCGATCGATGAAGCCCTGGCCGGAGCCTGTATCCGGATCACGGTCATCATCCATCCTGATGACAGCGTTATGGTAGAAGATAATGGCCGGGGCATTCCAGTTGACATCCATCCCCATAAGAAGGTCTCAGCCCTTGAAGTCGTCATGACCACCTTGCACGCCGGTGCAAAATTCGGCGGCGGCAGCTATAAGGTTTCTGGTGGGTTGCATGGGGTCGGCGTCTCGGCCGTTAATGCCCTATCCGAATGGTGTGAAGTGGAAGTGCGGCGCGATGGGCTCGTTTATTTCCAGCGCTATGAGCGCGGGGTTCCCCAGGAAGCAGTTAAAGAAATTGGGAGCTGCCCGCCCGACATGACTGGCACGCGCACCACCTTTAAGTTTGATACGACCCTGTTTAAAGGCGAAAACATGGATTTTCGCTTCGACACACTGATCCAGCGCTTTCGGGAAATGGCCTTCGTCACCAAAGGTGTTACCATCTATATATTGGATGAACATACCGCTCGTGAGATGACTTTCCATTTCGAAGGGGGCATCACCTCTTTTGTGCGTTATTTGAACCGAAACCGCGTGGTGATTCACCCGGTGATGTATGTCGAAAAACAGATCGAGAATATAGGCATTGAAGCCGCCATTCAATATACCGACGCTTATAACGAATCGGTGTATGCGTTCGCCAACACGATTAATACCATCGATGGAGGCACTCACCTGACCGGGCTGCGCGCAGCCACCACGCGAGCGATTAATGATTACGCCCGGCGCAACAGCCTGCTCAAAGATACGGACGTGAATTTCACCGGTGATGATATCCGCGAAGGCATGACCGCCATCGTCAGCATCAAGCACCCCGATCCACAATTTGAAAGCCAGACAAAAGTCAAGCTGATGAACCCCGAGGTTCAAACTTACGCGCAGCAGGTGATCGGCGAGGCCTTCAGCACCTTCCTGGAAGAGAACCCTTCGGCAGCCAAATCCATCGTGTACAAATGCCTCACTTCAGCCCGCGCGCGCGATGCGGCGAAAAAGGCTCGCGAGCTGGTCATCCGCAAATCCGCCCTGGAAAGTTTAACCCTGCCCGGTAAACTGGCCGACTGCTCGGAACGTGATCCGAACAAGACTGAGCTGTATATCGTTGAGGGTGACAGCGCGGGTGGTTCCGCCAAGCAAGGGCGCGACCGCCATTTCCAGGCAATATTACCCTTGCGCGGAAAGATCCTGAATACCGAGCGGGCTCGCCTGGACAAAATCCTCTCAAACAACGAAGTTAAAGCACTCATCTCAGCCTTGGGCTGTGGCATTGGCGATTATTTTGACGTAGGCAATCTGCGTTATGGCCGGATCGTGATTATGACAGATGCGGATGTCGACGGCAGTCACATCCGGACCTTGCTGCTGACTTTCTTCTTCCGCTATATGGTCTCATTGGTTGAACAAGGCCATCTATATATCGCACAACCCCCTTTATACCGCATCGCCTACAAAAGCCAGGTTAATTATGTGTATTCGGATGGCGAAAAAGACAAGCATATCCTGGGATTAGGCATAAATGCCGAAAAAGCCACCATTCAACGTTACAAAGGTCTGGGTGAAATGAACCCCGAACAGTTATGGGAAACCACCATGAATCCCGAGAATCGCACACTGCTCCTGGTTGGCATCGATGACGCCGCCGAGGCCGACCGCACTTTTGATATGCTCATGGGTGAGGCCGTTCCGCCGCGCACCCGTTTCATCACGACCCATTCGAAAGAAGTCAGAAACCTGGATATATGAGCCACAATCTCTGGCAGGGGCAAAAGGTGCGCCTGCGGGCGGTTGAACCTGAAGACTGGGAAACCTATTACCACTGGAATGACGATACGGACGTCGCGCGGGATTGTGACTGGATTCCATTCCCCGGGTCAAAAGCCTGGCAGCAGAAATGGGCAGCCGAACAGGCCACTGCCGAGCCAGAAAATGATACATTTCGCTGGAGCATTGAAAACCTGCAAGCCGAACTGGTTGGGACGATCGACACGCATGATACCAACCACCAGGCCGGCACATTTTCTTATGGGGTAGCTATCCAGCGAGCTCATTGGCATAAAGGGTATGCGTCCGAGGCGATCTGGATCGTCCTCGGGTATTATTTCCACGAGCTGCGCTATCAAAAAGTGACGGTTCAGGTGTATGAATTCAACGAGGCCTCGCTCAAACTTCACCAAAAGCTCGGCTTCAAAATAGAAGGACGCATCCGACGGAATGTTTTTACCGAAGGCAATTACCACGACTCTTTTATCCTGGGGATGACTATCGAAGAATACGAAGCGTTATGTAAACACACATGACCGAATTACGCTACCGACGCATCCTCTGGTTTTTTGCCAGGGTCTTGATCAACGAAATCGTATGGGATATCATTTTTCCACGCATTGGCCTGCGGCGGTTGTCTCGCAGGACCCGGGCCGACCGGATGCGCAAAGCAGCGGCGGCATTTAGCACGCTGGCAATTCAAATGGGGGGTGTATTAATTAAAGTGGGCCAATTCCTTTCGGCGCGCCTGGATGTCTTGCCCAGGGAAGTGACCGATGAATTATCCGGGCTGCAAGATGAAGTCAGACCCGAGAGCCTGGAAAATGTGCGCAAGGTCATTGAAGCTGAATTTGGCGCTCCCCTCATGGATATGTTCTCGGAGTTTGATCAAGTACCCCTTGCGTCGGCATCCATCGGCCAGGTTCATTGCGCCCGGTTAAAGGAAGATCCGGCCAAAGACGGCGATAACGCGGTTTACCCGCCGGTGGTTGTCAAAGTACAACGCCCAACCATTCAAAAAATTGTAGAAATTGACCTACGCGCCATCCGGGTGGTGGGAGGCTGGCTGCAGCAGTATCCACCTATTCGGAAACGCGCCAATGTGCCGGCATTAATCGAAGAATTTAGTCGCACCCTTTACGAAGAAATTGATTACCTGGCCGAAGGGAAAAATGCCGAGACCTTCGCCGAAAACTTCAAAGATCAGCGCGCGATCCGCGTACCCAAGGTGATATGGAGCCATACCACACGACGGGTCCTGACCCTTGAAGATGTGCAGGCGATTAAAATTACCGATTATCCCGCAATCGAAGCCGCGGGAATCGACCGGGCGCAGGTGGCTAATCAATTGTTTAAATCCTACTTACAACAATTTTTTGAGGACAAGTTTTTTCATGCCGATCCTCACCCCGGAAATATGTTTGTTATGCCATTGGGTGGAGATGGCACATCCTCGACCGGAAACTTCCGCCTGACGTTTGTCGATTTTGGCATGGTCGGCCGGGTATCACCCAAATTGTTTACCGGTTTACAAGAATTATTACTGGCGGTCGGCCTGCGTGATGGAAGCCGGGTCGTGAAGGCTTATCAAATTCTGGGTGTGCTGCTGCCAGGCGCGGACCTGGATTTAATTTCCAGGGCCAGTGATCGAGTCTTCGAGAGCTTCTGGGGAAAAACGGCCCCTGAAATGATGTCTATGCACCAGGAAGAAGCCGCACAATTTGTTAATGAATTTGGCAACTTAATGTATGAAATGCCTTTCCAGGTTCCAGAAAATTTGATTTTATTAGGCCGCTGCCTGGGTATTTTAAGCGGGATTTGCACAGGTCTTGACCCTGATTTTAATATCTGGACCAACCTTGCCCCTTACGCAGGAAAATTGGTACAGGATGAGTCGGGCAATCGATTCGGTACTGTGATCAATGAAATTGGGGACGTCTTACGCAGCCTGGTCACCTTACCCAAAAAGACGGAAGCCCTGTTAAATCGTATCGAGCAAGGAAAATTGACTGTCAGCGTTCCGGAAATTAAAGATAAAATCGCTCACCTCGACCGGACTCAATCGAAATTGGTGGGAGCGATTTTATTTTCTGCTTTTTTGTTAGGCACAATCCAGCTTCATCATGAGAGTGAAGCCGTTCCTGCCCTGATCCTTGGGTTGGCGGCCGGCCTGAGCCTGGTATGGACCTTGTTTATTGCGTAGCGTCTATGAGCCAGGCCGCTCTATTAAACTTTTGTTTCTTCCGGCTTTTCAACTTTATCTAAATGGTCAATCGCGCCATCCACCAGGCTGCGCATGGCTAATAGCATTTCCCGGCGCGCTCTGCGCCTATGCTCAACAAATCCCGGTGGAAAGAAGGCCCCAACGCTGCTGCGGAAAGCCTTGCGGGCAGCTTGTATGTGGCTGCGCGCTTCTTCAAATTTTGGATCGACATTCTCAGTTTGCTTGTACATGGTTACCTCCATTCGATAGTTACATTATAGAAATATAGGGCGGACTCGTCAAGGGGTGGTTGTAGATGGTTTCCCTGTGGAATGGGCCGCATTTTGGGGTGTGAGCGTGCGAACGCGCGTTCACACCTCAAAATGCGGGGATTTATCACGGCAATTCCCAAAGATCCATTGTTCTTTTCCACATCAGCCTGAGCAGTTATGATTATTGGTTCCCCAAATCCATGATGATGAATGCTTCCTCTTTAAGGGTGATTAATTTGATATAGAAGATAATAAAACGTATAATATTAATATAAGAGTCAAATAAATAACGAAAGGGATTAAATACCATGTACGAACTTCCACCTTTACAATATGCTTTCAATGCGCTTGAACCCGCCATCGATGCCATGACCATGGAAATCCATCATGATAAGCATCATGCGACTTATGTTAATAGCTTAAATAAGGCTCTGGAAAGCCATCCCGAGCTGCAAAATCGCCCAATTGACGCTTTGCTTAAAGGTATCAATACACTGCCAGACAGCGTTCGCACCGCCGTGCGCAACCATGGCGGTGGGCATGCTAACCACACGCTATTTTGGGATCTCCTGGCTCCCGGAGGGAGCAAAGCACCTGGTGGCGCTTTATCCGGCGCAATCACGTCCAGCTTCGGCACATTTGAAGACTTCCAGAAGACTTTCAGCGATTCAGCTACCGGCCGGTTCGGCTCCGGTTGGGCCTGGCTGGCGTTGGACAATAAAGGCAAGCTATTGTTGTATTCTACCGCGAACCAGGACAGCCCAATAATGGAAGGCCATACCCCCATCCTCGGTTTAGACGTATGGGAACACGCTTATTATTTGAAATATCAAAATCGCCGGGCTGATTACATTAAGGCCTGGTGGAGCGTGGTCAATTGGGACGCAGTCGCTAAAAAATACAGCGCGGCAAAATAGTTATTGGTTATTAATCTAAAACAACTCCGGCGACAATCACCGGAGTTGTTTTAGATTAACCGCCAACGAGATCAATTAACTTCCTATAAAATAGGTAACTGCTCAGCCATGCAAAGGAAGGTGCCGAATTTGAGGTGTTTGCGGGTACTTCGTACCCGCAAACACCTCAAATTCGGAGCTTTTTCACGGGGGCTTTAGCAGTTACTAAAATAGTATCACGCTGACTGTCAGGTAGCTGTAAACCGGGGGAATTTGGATTAAGTGTATAATTGGGCTAACATAGACCATTAATTTAATAAGCATCCTCCATCCGGTTATCCAGTTTTCAACGCTCAATTAGCGATTTGCCATTTATTCATTGCCTAAAATGCTCAATTCGTCCGCACCAACCTCTTCCCCTTCCCCATCAATCAGAAATAACCGGTTTTTAAGCAGCATGACCACCTACGGGATCATGTCAATCCTGGTCATTGCCAGTTATGCGTTGATCGTCAGCGGGGTAAGCCTGATCACCGTCCACCAGATCAAACCAGATAATCCACTTCTAACTGGCCTGTTGGTGTTTGTCTTTGCCCTGATTTTTGACCCATTAAGACGCTGGATGCAAAACCGCACGGACGAACTCTTTTATCACAACGAACGAAATTACCAGGCCATGTCGCAAAAATACAGCCATGAATTGGCTGAGATCAATGATTTACCTGCCGTTGTGAGTACACTGCGCGGTACCATCGATCAAATGATCGGTCCTTCTCAATACCACGTATTTTTATATGAACCTGGGGGCAGCTCTTACCACGCGATGCCAGACAGTCATGGCCAGGCGACCAGTGATATCCGCTTTACAGCCGACAGCCCTCTCGTTGCCACATTAAAAAGCCAGGTCAAACCACTTTCCCTCAATTTGAATGGCAGCCTGAAAGGCAGCCTCCCTACCGGGCTGGATAAAGAAGCCACACGCTTAGAGCTGTTAGGATGCCAACTCTTTATCCCCATGCCTGGTCGTCTGGGTCTGGCCGGATGGTTGGCATTCGGACCCAAAGAGTCTGGTGAGGTGTATTCTGAGATTAATATCGATTTGCTAAAAACACTGGCCAGTCAGACTGCCCAGGCGGTCGACCGGATCCAGGCCAATAACGACATGGCAATTCGCATCCGTGAAATGAACGTCATGACCCGTGTAGCCCAAGGGGTCAATGTGACCATTTCTTTGGACGACATGCTCGAGCTAATCTACGCGCAAACCTACCAGGTGATCCCTACCAGAGATTTTTTCCTCATCTTGTATGATTCAAAAACGGATACCTACCAGTACGCCTTTTACCTGGAGGATGATGAGCGTCTCACCGAGCGGGAAAATAGGCCTCTCGAGACCGATCAAAGCCTGGAACAAGACGTCATTCGCACCCACCAGTCTATTTTGACCGACGATTACAAGGTCGATTGCCAGAAAAAAGGGTATAAGCCATTAATTACCGGGATTTATGCCTGGATGGGTGTTCCTCTCAATGCCGGAGCCGAAACGATTGGCGTCTTGTGCACGGGCAGCCGCAACCCATACCAGCTCTACACGACCGAGCAGTTAAACCTTCTTCAGGCTATATCTGACCAGGCAGCAGGGGCCATCATCAAAGCGCGTCTCTTGCAAGAAACCGAGAAACGCGCACGCCAGTTGGCAATGCTCAATGAAATAACCCGCCAGCTCTCATCCTCTTTGGAGTTGGAAGAAGTGTTGCAAAACATGCTTCAAAATTCAGTGGATATTTTGAACTGTGAAGCCGGCAGCCTGCTTTTAGCGGATGAACAGACCGACGAGTTGGTTTTTCGGGTGACCGCGGGGCCGGTTGCCAACGACCTTGTTGGCCAGCGGTTAGCACCCGGCAGCGGCCTTGTGGGAAAATCATACCGCGATCACGAAGCTATCATCGTTAATAATGTCCAATCATCAAGCGCCTGGTTTTCTGGCACAGACCAGAAAACAGGATTCAAGACCCAGGCTCTGTTAGTCCTTCCACTGCAGGTGAAAGATAAAGTGATTGGGGTCATCGAAGTGATCAATAAAAAAGATGGCCTCCCATTCACGCAAGACGACCAAAATCTGTTAAGTGCTTTTGCCAGCCAGGCAGCGGTAGCCATTGAAAATGCCCGGCTGTATACGCTGACCGACCAGGCCCTAGAATCTCGCGTTAAGGAATTGTCGGTTATGCAGCGGATCGATCGCGAGTTGAATACCAGCCTGGATATCAGCCGCGCCATGCACATCACCCTCGATTGGGCCATGCGCCAATCTACGGCCACCGCGGGCCTAATCGGCATCTGTGAAGAAAATGCGGTGCGCATCATGGCCTCACAGGGATATACCAATGAACTTGCCCCCTATGAGAACACTGTCATTTCACCTGATTTTCTACCCATTCAAACAGCATTACAAAACGGCCAGCCGCAGCAGTTCAATTTTGCTGGCGACTCCCCGTCGCCGAATCCAACCGCCACCTTTCTTCAGGGCACGCTCAACCAGGTGGTGATCCCCATCCGGCGTGAAGCCTCAGCCATGGGCGTGATCCTTTTGGAAAGCATCTCCCCCGAACCCAGTTCAGAGGAAGCACTCGCATTCCTGACCCGCCTGAGCGATCATGCTGCCATCGCCATCTCAAATGCCCAGCTTTACGCAGCCGTACAGGCGGCTAATCTGGCCAAGAGTGAATTTGTGTCTTTCGTATCTCACGAGCTAAAAAACCCGATGACCTCCATCAAGGGCTACACCGAGTTGATCGCGGCCGGCGCAGTGGGTCCGGTCAACGAATCACAAGCCAGTTTTCTCAGTACGATCCGCTCGAATGTCGAGCGTATGTCCACCCTGGTTTCCGACCTGGACGACGTTTCCCGCATCGAAGCCGGGCGGCTGCGCCTCGACTTCAAGGTGATGGGGATCAATGAAGTTGTCGAAGAAGTGATCCGCTCAACCCGGCGGCAGTTGGATGAAAAAGAATTGGCCTTCACCTTATCCATGCCGTCCGATTTGAAGGCGGTCTGGGCTGATCGCACCCGCCTGATCCAGGTGTTAACCAACCTGATCAGTAATGCACAAAAATATACCCCGAAAGGCGGCAGCATTTCCTTGGTCGCCGAACAGTGCACAAATCATTGGAATCCGGCTGGCGCGCCAGAAGTCATCCATTTATGGGTTCAAGATTCCGGCATTGGGGTCACTCCAGAAGATCAAAAGAAAATATTCCAGAAATTCTTCCGCTCAGAAGATCCCATGACGCGCGAAGCGCCAGGGACCGGGCTGGGCTTAAACATCACCAAGAGCCTGGTCGAAATGCAAGGCGGGCAAATCTGGTTCGAGAGCGGTTACCGTCAGGGGACCACATTCCATATAACCATCCCGGTTGCACAACAGGGTTAATCGCCAACCTCTACACCAGGGGAGATATAACCACCATGAGCCTATACGCCACGGTTGGAATTGGGCAAGCCTCAGATGGCCATGAAGCCGCGTTGGCGGCAACCCATAAGGCGCTGGACAAGATGGGCAATACGCTTCTCATCCTGGCAATGGTCTTTTTCACACATGCCTGAGCAGAACCGCATAAAAAAATATTCCTGGCTTAAATGCGCCAGGAATATTTTTTTATTTCAAGTTAACCCAATTCGAGATTAATTGGGTTAAGCAGGGATTGAAACCTGTGGCAAATGCATCGAGACTTCATCCAGGTTCACCGGGTAATCATAATCTTCCAACTGACCCGTCAGGTAAGCTTCGTAAGAAGATAAGTCGAAATTACCATGCCCAGACAGGTTGAACAAAATCACGCGCTTCTCACCTTTTTCCTTGGCTTCGAGGGCTTCATCAATCACGGCCCGGATGGCATGCGCGGATTCTGGCGCCGGCAAGATACCCTCAGTGCGTGCAAATTGGACGGCTGCATCAAATGTCGGGCGCTGTTTAACTGCAATCGCCGTTATTAACCCCGCGTCATACAGCGAACACAAAGTCGGCGCCATGCCGTGATAACGCAGCCCACCCGCGTGAATGGCTGGGGGCATGAAATTATGCCCGAGGGTGTGCATCTTTACGATAGGAGCCATCTGAGCCGAGTCCCCGTAGTCAAAAGCATAAATACCTTTGGTCAGAGAAGGCGTCGCGGTAGGCTCGACCGCCAGAAGGCGCGTCCGCTGGCCATTTTTAAGGTTCTCACGTAAGAAGGGAAATGCGATCCCAGAGAAATTCGACCCACCCCCCACGCAGCCGATGACCACATCCGGGTATTCGCCGGCCATATCCATCTGCTTGAGCGATTCCTCGCCAATCACGGTCTGGTGGAGCAGGACGTGGTTTAGCACGGAACCCAGCCCATATTTCTTCTTGCCGCCTGAAGTTGCGGCAACCTCGACGGCCTCAGAGATGGCAATTCCCAGCGAACCAGGATTCTTTGGATCACTGGCCAGTAAAGAACGGCCGTACTGCGTGCGGTCGGACGGGCTGGCGTAAACTTTTGCGCCGTAAGTTTCCATCAAAATGCGCCGGTATGGCTTCTGCTCGTAAGAGCATTTAACCATGTAGACTTCAAGATCCAGGTTAAAGAATTGGCAGGCCAATGCCAGGGCCGAGCCCCATTGGCCTGCGCCAGTCTCAGTCGTCATTGCGTGTGTCCCAGCCTCTTTATTATAAAAAGCCTGGGCGAATGCGGTATTAGATTTATGGCTTCCGGATGGAGAAACGCCCTCATATTTATAGTAGATATGGGCTGGCGTACCCAGGGCCTTTTCCAGGCGGCGCGCCCGGATCAAGGGGGTAGGGCGGTACAATTTGTAAGCTTCCAAAACGGGCTCAGGGATATCGATATAGCGTTCGGTGCTGACCTCTTGCATAATCAAGCCTATTGGGAAAAGCACCGATAGGAAATCCAGCGTCACAGGTTCTTTTGTCTGTGGGTTAAGCACTGGCGACGGGGGAACCGGTGAATCAGCCAAAATGTTGTACCAGGCGCGCGGCAAATCCGCTTCTTGCAGAATAAAACGAGTTTGTTCAGACATTGCTAATCTCCTTTTCCTTCACGAATGGTTGGTATTTCTACGATCATTGAAAATAGTTACTTCCCAGGGCCTGTGAAATAGACCCGACTTTCTTAGTATGGTTGAGCAGCTACCAATAAAAACATGGATTTCCTCATCCTCAAAAGTGGGATGATCACTTCTCGAACAGATAACAGGGTTGCGATCAACAAAACGCACCCACCATGCTAGTGTTATCGTTTGCCGGTTCATGTTTTCGCCAGGTAGCGCTCAAGTTTAAACCCATCCGGTCCTGCACATCGGTCAGCGTATCTCGCGCATATTGGCGCGCCAGGGAAGTGCCAGCCCGGACCAACTCAACCAGGTCATCCGGGCGGGTGATTAACTCGGCCCTTTTTTCGCGCAGCGGTGCGAGATCCTGGTTAACCATCTGCGCCAGGTGCTGTTTAATCGCCACATCACCCACTTTTCCGGATTGGTAGCGCAATTTCAGGTCAGACACCCTGGCAGCATCCGGATCAAATACATCCAAATAGGTGAACAACGGGTTATTTTCGATGTGCCCAGGATCAGACGCGTGGATACGCGTTGGATCCGTATACATACCTAAGATCTTTTGAGTCGTTTCTTCGGGTGTGTCTTTCAAAAATACAGCATTCCCATAACTGGTGTGCATGGTCCGGTTATCGGTCCCCGGCAGGCGGGGCGTTTGTGACAATATCGGTTGAGGCTCAGGGAAAACTAGTCCATATATCTGGTTGAAACGGTGCGCAACCTCGCGCGTCAGCTCCAGGTGGGGCAATTGATCTTCTCCAACGGGTACCCTGTCTGCACGGTAGAGCAAAATATCCGCCGCTTGCAGCACCGGGTAGGTCAGCAAACCCAATGAAGGCAGCAAATTTAAAGCCTGAACCTGTTCTTTATAAGTAGGAACTCTTTCCAACCGCGAGACAGTCGTCAACATGCTCAACAAAAGGCTTAATTGAGCATGTTCAGGCACGGCAGATTGCAACACCAGCGTGGATTTTTGCGGATCGATCCCGGCGGCAAGCCAATCTGCCAGCATGCCAATCGTATTAGCCCTGATCCTTTCCGGATGCCCATAATCGGTGGTCATCACGTGTAAATCGGCAACCAGAAAGAAACATTGGAAGTCATTCTGTAAATTGGCCCAGGTACGAAGGGTGCCAACCAGATGTCCAAGATGCCGAGGACCGGTGGGCCGGTGCCCAGTTAAAATCCGTCGATTGTCTGCCATATTCAACCTCCTTAACAAAAAACGCGTCCATCCCGAAAGGGGACGAACGCGTGTGCGATCCGTGGTACCACCCCAGTTAGGTGGCCTTAACAAAAATTCCGCCGATGTTGCGACGGATTAAAAGGCCAGCCTCACTCGTTGGCGGGTACGGCAGATAAGTCTTTTGAACTTACCGGCTTATACCCTATGCCTTGATAACGGTGGCAATTCCGGCTCAAGCTACTCAGTTTAATCCTTTCGCTCTGCAACTCCGAGGTCCATTCAGTTCTTGCGCACGTGCAGGGTTTCACCTCTGGGATTTACCCATTCCTGCTCTCTGAAACGGCGTTAAAGAACTTACTCGTCCTCTTCACAGTTTTTATTGATTATAAAGATTATAACGGATTAGGTAAGTTTGTCAAGCATTTTAAACCCGATGTTCAGTGTCTTTGTGAATTGCCGTGACGAAGATCTAGCACAGCAATTTCTGGAGAACCTTTGTTTAGGGCCCTCTGCATCCTTATACCATAGCTTTGCTCTCGGCTGTAACGATTCCCGATCCAGCCATTGAGGAAAAAAGGAAACGAATTATCCTAAAGGGGGAAATACCCTCTCCGGTTGATCCACCATCCGGTTGTCGTTTCCGCACGCGCTGTCCAATTGTCCAATCGATTTGCGCAGAACTGAAACCCGAACTTAGAGAGGTCATGCCGGGTCATTTCGCAGCATGCCATATGGTCCCCTAACCTATTAGACTGCGCTGAAATAATCTGCTTCGATCTTCTTCCAAGATTCATCCTGTGGCAAAGAAAAGTAAGCCGCCAAGACCGGATGAATACTCTGGATCTGTTCTGCTATCCGCCGCGCCACCCTGCGTACGGCAAAATGGGCCCGATCACTGGAGCGCAACCCCAAGAAATGGAACGCTTCCCTTAAGTTAAACGTGAGCATCATTCTACGGTTAAACCCATTTGGCGCCACATAAGATGCCACCGCCGGGTTCCAGGCCGCCAACTGCTCGTAAGCGTGGGCTGCTTTTTCCATTACCTGCCGGTATTGATCTTCAAATCCGGCCTGTGTAATGCCCCGTGGCACAGCATATCCTAACCGTGACGTCAAAGCTTGGGGCGTCTGTGTCATCATCCGGTGGCGTTTAAACTCGAAATAGGCCCCCTGGTCCATAACTACATCGAAGCTGTACACTGAGTGCTCCAGCTCGCGCAAAGGAATATCATGATCAGACATTCCGCCCAGCACTATGCTGGCTAACCGGCGGTATTCATCAGCGCCAATTCCCTGAATATAATTGACACAGCTATTGAAATCGACCCCATTGTATCGGTAAAGCGCTGCCGCCAGGACTTTTTCCTCGCCATGCGGATCCCAAGCAACCATCTGGCACCAATCACCCAGATTCTTTCCCCGCGAAAGAGATGCGGCATGGGGTAATGCCTGGCTCACAGCCACCAGGTAGGGCGCCTGTTCAGCATACTTAATCAGCGTGGGTATTTCTACCTGCGACACACGCTTCATCTCTTGTCCAATTGTATGAACTTCGACCAGCGGAGAAGACAGTAATTTTTGGATCGCGTGCTCTAAGACTCTCGCATTGGCCGTCATACCCACATTCGCCAGTGAAGCCGCCGGCAGTAAGTAACGGCAGACGTCGATGGTCTGTGTGCGGACTCTCCGCTCCCAGGCTGTTTCACTTTCCCCATCTCTTCGGGGCGTTTCTGCGGCAATCACCGGCCTGACCGCTTCCATGCTTTTCGCGTAAGTCTCAAAAAGGGTCTGGATGGTCTCCAGATAAAGGGACAGTAGCGGGTGTCCCTCTAATTCGGTCGGAATATGAAAAGCATCCGGGCTCCATTTTTGATAACGGGTGGATTTTTCGGTGTAAGCCGCCAAACGGTTTGATTCGATTGTTTCAATCGCCAACCGTGATACATTTTCGATAGCAATATGTAAAACCGCGTGCTCGGCCACCGAGGCGTGGCCATAACCGACCACCCATCTTTCGTGGAATTCAGCGCTTTTTTCATCGGTTAATTCAGCCGCGATTTCAGAAAAAGATAGTGGGGACCGCGAAGTTTTAGCAAAGGTGACAGCGATAGTCTCAGGGCTAAGTTTTTTGGGGTTAAGTAAATAGATCTGCCTCTGGGCTTTTGCCATCTGTCTCCCTCCAGCTATAATAAATTTCGGGCCGTGTGTTTATCCTGTTCGATTTGCGCCAATAAGGCCTCGACTGAAGAAAATCGTTGTTCGCTCCTCAGTCTGGCGACAAAATCAACGCTTATCTCTTGCCCGTAAAGGTCCCCGTCATAATCGAGAAGTAGAACTTCCAGTCTCGGAAGTACCGGTTGGGTTTCAAAAGTCGGTCGGGTGCCGATATTTGCCACACCCGGCCAACACTTTCCATCGACCAGCCCATAAACCGCGTAGACCCCATTAGCAGGTAAGGCCCGTTGAGGCCACAGCTCCAGATTAGCTGTGGGAATGCCGATTTTTCGTCCACGGCCATCCCCATGGATGATCGCGCCGCTTATCCGGTACCATCTACCCAGGCCATTTTTCACCTGACCAACTTCCCCGTCTGCCAGCCAGGTGCGGATTTGGGTAGATGAAATGAGCACACCATCCACCTCAACCGGTGTAACAACCTGGACCTGGTAACCCAATTCATCTCCCAGGCGCGTCAGGATATCCACATTTCCTTCTCTTTTCCGGCCAAGGGCGAAGTTATTTCCTACCCACAAACACTTTAACGCCAACCTCTCATGAAGCCGGCGCATAAAATCGGCAGCAGTCAAAGCCGCCATTTCTAAATTAAATTCGAGGGTAATGACGGCATCTACGCCAAGTCCAGCCAGCAAGGTCGCCCTTTCGGTTGGATCGGTGAGATAAAAAGGACCTTGAATGCCGCGGAGGACCACCGATGGATGGGGGAAAAAAGTCAACACCACCGCTGGTTCTCCGGCAGCATGCGCGTCGTTCACCAAACGCCGGATCAACTCCTGATGGCCACGATGCACCCCATCAAAAGAGCCAATTGTCAGCCAGGCTCCAGACAAACGAACTGTGTCCAGGGATTTCAAGAATTCAGTCAAAATATTTCGTCGTTAATACAGAGCTCGCTTTGCAGCAATTATGGTAACTCCTCAGGCCTGGGAGTGAAAGTTGCCGAATTCGAGGTGTTTTTCGTGTGCTTCGCACTCGCAAACACCTCGAATTCGGGTCTTTTTCACACTAGCCTGAGGAGTTACCAGTTATGAGAAAAAGACTTTCCGCGGTTGCCATTCCCGAGTCTCAGGATCGAGTTCTAACAACGCCACTAATTCGCCCTGTTGGCTGATACCCCTTGCCATACCTATATCATCGGGACCCGCAGGCACCCTGTGACCATGGCGGACCGCGTCGACCTGCTCGATTACAAGTTCGATGGACGGCCAATCGGACAGTGCTTCGGCCGCCGGGATCAGGTATTGGTACCAGTTACCAACCTCAAATGCTTCTCTCAATTTTCGCAGGGGTACAGCATCGCGCAAGGTGAAACGGCCACTCTTGGTACGGCGCAAACCGACCAGGTAGGCGCCGCAGCCCAAACTTAGGCCAAGATCATGTGCCAAGGAACGCACGTAAGTTCCAGAGGAACAATAAACGTCGATCACTGCTTCAGGTGGCGCCCATTCTAAAAGTTCAAGATTATAAACCTGGATTTTCCGAGGTTGCAAATCAACCTCTTCGCCCTCGCGCGCCATTTCATACGCTTTGCGGCCTTTCACCTTCACCGCAGAATAGGGTGGGGGGACTTGTTCGATCTCACCAATAAATTGCTTTAAAGCCGCTTCGAATTGTTCTTCGGTGATATTCACAGGCGCCGAGCTGGTCACCCGGCCATCCGCATCATACGTATCCGTCGTCGTACCTAAGCGGATAATCGCCTGATAACGTTTGTCGGATGCAGAAACATATTCACTTAAACGCACAGCCGGCCCTATCAAAATCACTAAAACGCCCGATGCCCGTGGATCTAATGTGCCGGTATGCCCCGCGCGGCGAATATTCGTGCCCTTGCGGACGATCTGTACTACATCATGCGAAGTCAAGCCAACCGGCTTATCCACAACAATAACACCCGAAATCGCATTTTTTATATCGAATTGATTGTCATCATCAACCATGGTTATAGTTCTCCCCGGATGGGTATTTTTATTGTAACGGCTCGGACCCCTGTGAAAAAGCCCCGAATTTGAGGTGTTTTCGCTTACCCGGTAAGCGCATACGCCTCAAATTCGGCAACTTTCTTTTCATGGCTGAGCAGTTATTTTTTATTTTGAAAAATCGATTACTTTGGTTCCATTTTTAACCCGTCCATTGTTCAACAACGTTCGAGTTGCTTGTAACACTTTGTTCTGGACGGTGGTTAAATCACCAGACACATCAGCCCCAGAGGCAGCCGGATGCCCTCCCCCACCAAATTGTAGCGCAATTTGAGAGACATCGTACGCTGGCTGCGAACGCCAGCTCACTTTGACACGGCTTTCTTTTTGCTCAATAAATATGACCACCACCTCTGCGTCATCGATCGTCGATAAAACATTGACCAGGTCCGCATCATCATTACCCGGATAAAACGCTGAATCGCGATCGGCCAGGGTTAAACTGGTCCAAACCAGACCTTTTTCCCGTTGCAGCCTGGTTAATCCACAACCCCAATAACGGGCCGCATTAAATGAGCGGTGAAGCAGGGCTTTTTGATATAGACCGGGCAAATTTGCGCCGCGATCCATCAAATTGGCAGCCAAATGCAATGCAGCCGAGGTCATATTCGATGTACGGAAACCTATCGTATCACTGATCAAACCAGTCAACAAGGCAGATGCAACATCGGTTGATAGGTTAAATCCGATTTCAGGAAGATGTTCAGCCAAAATTGCGCAAGTAGCAACAGCCTTTGGATCAACCAGGTTAATCTTTGCGAAATTAAGGTTTGTAATATGATGGTCGATATTAAGGTCCGGTTGTCCCAAGCCTTCGAGTACATGACCCGTCCTGAGCAGGTCAGAACAATCTACTACTATTATAAAATCAAAATCACCCGTTGCGTGCCGGATTATAGAGTGAAATCCAGGCAGGTTTTTAAACGCTGACGGGGTTCCATCATCCAACACCATTTGGACATCTTTACCCGTTTCTTTTAATGCTAAACCCAGACCCAATAAAGAGCCTACCGCATCTCCATCCGGCCGGACGTGCGATGTTATCAATACCCGTTTAGCCCGTGCAAATCCTTGCAGGATGGTCTGGTAAAGGTCCTCTGGTTTCAGAAAACTGGTATTTTGCCGAGAAAGCTCAACCTGACTGGATATCTCTTCCATCTCAGAAAGAGGTTGGATGCCTGCCACTTCCATGACTAATCTTTTTCCTCTTCGTCCAGCGCTGAAAGATCATCGCTGTTTGGTGATAATGGCTGGCCCGGATCGCTCAATGGTTGTTGGCGTAGTTCTGCTAATACTTTTTCAATCCGATCGGCACGTTCAGGCGTGGGGTCCCAATGGAAACGCAAGCGTGGAAATACACGCAATTCTACCCGTGCAGCTAGCTCATGCCTCAAGAAGCCATTGGCATGCTCAAGACCCATGATGACTTCTTTGGCACGTGCAATGCCTTCAACCACAGAGACATAAACATCAGCAAAAGCTAACTCGCGATCAACTTTAACATCGGTTACAGAAATACCAGAAAGTCTGGGATCATTCATTTTGAGCAGAATGATCTCAGACAAGTCTTCCCGGATACGATCTCCAATTCGCTGCAACCTGTTTTGGGATGGCATTATTAAACTCCTTAATCATACCCCTACCCTTAAAAGCCGGGGTCGCCGACCCGCACCACCGTATAACATTCGATTACATCGCCAACGGTTATATCGGAGAAACTTTTAAAGCCGACGCCACAATCTAACCCCTGATGTACATCACGGACATCTTCTTTCTCTCTTTTTAAAGAGGCAATATCACCTTCATAAATTTTCTGTCCGCCGTGGAATACTCTGGCGCGTGCATTCCGGCGCAGTTCACCCTGAGAAACACGGCAGCCAGCGATAAAACCCAACTTGGTGACTTTGAAAACTGCAATCACGTCCGCCCGGCCCATAATATTTTCTCTAAATTCGGGCGCCAGCATACCTTTCAAGGCTTTTTCGAGGTCCTCGGTCATGCGGTAAATGATGTCATATAGCCGCACCGATACCCCATCTGCCTCAGCCAGGCGTAAAGCATTCGCATCCGCCTGTACGTTGAAACCGACAATAATCGCCTTCGAGGCGGCTGCCAGCATCACATCATTCTCACCGATGTTCCCCGGATCGGCATGCAGGATATTGATGGCAATTTCATTTTGGTCGATGTCCCTAATCGATTTCATAATGGGCTCCAATGAGCCTTGAACATCCACCTTGATGATTAGACGGAGTTCCTTAACCTCACCGGCCTTGTAGCGGGCAAAAAGTTCTTCCAAGGTAGCTCGAGGGACATTTGCGTTTTTCTTGTCAGCCAGTTTCCGTTCTTCAGCCATCACGCGAGCGTCTTTCTCGGAAGTAGCTACCATGAAGACATCACCCGCTTGCGGAACGTCGTTCAAACCCATTACAGACACTGGGGTTGATGGACCTGCTTTGCGCAATTTGCGGCCGTGGAAATCGAACATGGCCTTTAACCGGCCATACGATTGTCCCGCAACCACCACATCCGACGGCTCGAGTGTCCCATTTTGCACCAACAGGGTAGCGATCACGCCTTTCGCCCGGTCTAATTGAGCCTCGATAACCGTGCCAATGATCTTGCCGCTCGGGTTGGCGCGAATGTCGTTGCTATCAGCGACCAGGAGGATCGCCTCGAGTAAATCATCCAGACCGAGTTTCAATTTAGCTGAAACGGGGACAATCATGGTATTTCCATCCCACTCATCCGGCACCAAACCGATGTCAGCCAGTTGTTGTTTGACATAATCCGGGTTGGCATCATCACGGTCAATTTTGTTCAAAGCCACAATAATCGGCACACGGGCCGCTTTGGCGTGCGCCACAGCTTCACGGGTTTGAGGCATTACCCCATCATTCGCGGCAACCACCAGAACGACAATGTCAGCGCCTTGCGCGCCACGGGCACGCATAGCAGTAAAAGCCGCATGCCCAGGTGTGTCCAGGAAGGTAATGGGACGGCCCTTGTGATCAACCTGGTAGGCGCCAATATGCTGTGTAATCCCACCGGCTTCACCCGCTGCCACCTCGGTGTGGCGAATGGCATCCAATAAAGTGGTCTTCCCATGATCAACATGGCCAAGGATTGTCACCACAGGCGCGCGGTTAACCAGGCGAGACGGATCTTCATCCGCGATCAACTTTCGCCACAGAGGTATTTCGCTGGTATCTTTCTCTACTTCTTCTTCTGGAACTTCCAGGTTAACTTCAATACCCATTTCCGACGCCACAATAGCGGCGGTATCGAAATCAACCTGTTGGTTGATGTTTGCCATGACCCCATTGGCCATTAATATTTTGATTACCTGGATTGGGCTGGTCTTAATCTTGAGAGCTAATTCCCTGACTGTAATCGTTCCCGGTAACACGATCTTATCATGCCCGTTCTCACTCATCTGGCGCCTCCTATCATCATTCACCCCACCGGCGTCTTCCCCCCTTGCAAGTTATAAATATTCTTGCCTATAAATCGGCCGGGGTCTATTGTTTCATGCAGATTCTTCTTCACCTTTCAAATCAGCCGCGAGATGATAGTCCCCGAATTTGAGGTGTTTTCGCTTACCAAGTAAGCGCCTACACCTCAAATTCGGACCTTATTCACATGCGCCTGAGCAGTAATGAAGAAGCTTTTTTTACCGAGTAAGAGAGATGGGCTGAAAACTAACTTTATCCTAACAAAACAGTGAACACTTTCACAGCTACTCCTGAATTGAAACCGTCCCGCGATCTTCCACACTTTCAGCGGGTAGTGTTGTCAGGAACGCTTGTAATCGCTCTCGATCTTGCTCTGTGAGGTCAGTTTTCAATGCATGCGCCAAAGCACCCTTTAAACCTCGCTCCCAACATGAACGTTGGTTGTGCAGGTAAGCACCCCTTCCCGCCGCCTTTCCGGTCGGATCGATCAGAACACCTTGCTCTGTTCTCACCAGTCGGATCAAAGTCCGCTTGGGCAAGACCGATCTGCAACCCACACAGGTCCGTTGGGGAATATGTTTGACGCGTTTATCAGTTTTTCCAGCCACCTATTCTCTCTTAATTAGTTATCTTACCATTCTTCCCATTCAGCACCGTGCTTGTGTTTCTTACGCACAATGGTTAGATCCCGATCGGGATCGTATTCAATCTGGACATTTGTTTTCTTTTTCTTGCCCTTCTTCTTACCTTTTTTGTCATCACCCTCTTCCTCCTCTTCACCACTGCCTTCAACGGCATCAAGGACTTCGGGTTTCAACGCAAAGATTTCATCCAGAGTGGGTTGTGCTTCTTCTTCCACTTCAGCCACTTTAAGTTCAGCAACCAGAACTTCCTGCCCCTCAGCCAGGGCTTCTTCTCCAGCTTTTTCACCGATTTCGGCAGCCATAGGATCAACCACAACCGGCGGAGTTTCGAGCGGCGCAGCTACTTCGGGCAGGGCTACAATCGCTTCTGGCGTTTCAACCGGGGTCTCTTCAACCACAACTGGTTTGGCTTCCACCTCAATTTCATCCATCAATTTGCCAATTTCAAGCATCGCCTTGGGGCCAATCCCCTGAATGGCCAGAACTGCATCGGCGTCCAGCTTGAATTTCACGGCTAAATCACCAGTGTTCAGATACCCTGCCTCTTGCAAGGTAAAGCAAATATGATCGGGTAAACCGCTATTCAGGATAGACTGCTCAAACCGGGCAGCCGGAATGGTCGCCTTGATTTCTAACAGGCGTGTATCTTCAATTTTCTTTTCGGCCAGGCGCTGGCTGGCTGAACGCCGCTCGACCCGCTCGACAAACTGGGTCAGAACGTCATATTCTTCCTGAGTGAGAAGGCGTCCTTCAATCTTTTTGGCCAGTAATACTTCGACGTGCTGGATTGTCTCCACATCCTGGGTCGCCATAAGGGCCAGGGCAGGATCGTTATGCAGGCGGTTGAGCGTATCGGAAACAGCCTCAGGCAGGCTCTTAATATCAATCCGCCAACTGGTTAATTTTGCCGCCAGGCGAGCATTTTGACCATCGCGCCCAATGGCCAGGCTGAGCTGATCTTCCGGTACGACCACTGTCGCGGTTTTTCCACCGTTGGCGCGCTCGTTTAAATAAACCCCACTGACCCTGGCTGGGCTGATTGCCTTGGCGATATATAGGGCCGGATCAGCGTTCCATTCAATCACATCAATTTTCTCATCATGCAACTCGCGCACGATGGCCTGGATGCGGACCCCGCGGATGCCGACGCACGCGCCCACCGGATCAATCCCACTCTGGGTCGCGGCGACGGCAACTTTGGCCCGTTCACCCGGCTCGCGGGCTATTGATCGTATTTCGACCACCCCGTGGTAGATTTCAGGAACTTCATTTTCCAGCAGCCTTCTCAAGAAATTGCGATGCGCTCTGGAAAGATATATTTGCGGACCGCGCGAACCATCTTTAGCCTCATAAACCAGGGCACGCACGCGATCGTGAACCCGGAAGCGTTCACCCGGGATCATCTCTTTGCGCATCATGATCCCTTCAGCTTTCATGTCCAGGCCAACGGTCACCCCTTGTTGATTAATCGCCTGAACCACGCCGCTGACAATTTCACCCAATTGTTTTTCGAAATAAACCAATTGGGCAGCGCGTTCTGCCTCGCGAATGCGCTGCTGGATCACCTGACGCGCGGTTTGTGCGGCTACCCGGCCAAAATCTCTTGGAGTGGTCTCGACGATCACCATTGTGCTGAGTTCAGCCGTCGGATTCACCTTGCGTGCATCTTCCAGGGCTACTTCCGTCCGTTCATCCTGAACCTGTTCGACCACTTCTTTTTCGGCATAGATAACTACTTTGCCCGTTTCCGGCTCAATCTTGGCTTCCACGTGCTGAGCATTGGATGCGTTGACCGCCCGCCGATAAGCGGATACCATTGCCGATTCGAGCGCTCGCAGAATAACCTCTTTGGGCAGCTTTTTTTCCTCGAGGACTTCATTGAAAGCCAGGGTAAATTCGTTTTTCATACCGTACTAATCTCCACAAGAAAACGGGTCCATTTACACGCAGAAAAGTGGGGGACACCCACTTTTCGTTGTTTACCATATTGCCTAACCACTACATTTTAACATAAATAGTGTGGACATGCAAGATTTTCGTGATGAATCCCCGCATTTGGGGTATTTGCGGGTGCTTCGCGCCCGCAAATACCCCAAATGCGGCCTATTCTACGGGAAAATCCTGAAGAACCGTTAGATTATCAGCCCTACCTTTTTTAGAGTTTTGTGCATATACTATCCTATATAAAACTATGAGACCATTTGATATGCCCTTCCATCCCGGAAATATCCCGGCAAACCGTGGACCCCTGGCGCGGTATTTTCCACCGGTCCCAGCCGGGGTTGCGACTGCCTGGCTCAAAGACCACATTGCCCCAGGATCGTGGATCCTTGACCCTTTTGGGACTTCACCATCTCAGGCGCTAGAAATGGCTGCAGAAGGCTACCGTGTGCTGGTCACGGTCAACAACCCAATCACCAGTTTCGTTATAAAAACATTGGCCAGCGCCCCAAACCGGGAAGATCTGCGCGCGGCGATCGCGGACCTGGCTATGGCCAGAAAAGGTGAAGACCGCCTGGAACGCTTTATTCAGGCCTTATACACAGTCGATTGCCCGGGCTGCAACCGCCCCATACAGGCTAAAACCTTTATCTGGCAGCGCCAGGCTGAACGGCCAGACCGCTGCCTGATTGACTGCCCGCATTGTGGGTTATCCGGAGAGCAGCCAGTCAGTCCCTCCAGCCTGGAGCGCCTGTCTACCCTCTTACCGCATGCCATCCACAGCCGGGCGCGGGCATTAGAACGTGTCGCGCCTATGGATGACCCAATCCGGCCAGACGTCGAACAGGCTTTGCAATGTTATCTGCCCCGTCCGTTATACGTCCTCTTTAGCCTGCTCAACCAAATTGAAAAATTACCCACCACGCCTGAGCGTCTCGGTTGGCTAACGGCCCTTGTGCTGACCGTGTGCGACGAAGGTAACACGTTATGGCCCTATCCAACCCTACGCAGCCGGCCGCGCCACCTCGTTGTGCCAGCCTCCTTTAGAGAAAACAACCTGTGGATAGCCCTTGAAGAAGCCATTGATGAGTGGCAAACCCAAAATGCCCCAATTCACGTCACTTATTGGCCGCAGCTCCCACCCACCACCGGAGGCATCTGTTTGTTCCAGGGGCGGGTCAGGGATCTGACCGCAGACTTAGCCGAACACCAGATTATCGGTTTATCCGGATTACCGGTAGAGGCCATTGTGACTGTGTTCCCACGCCCTAATCAGGCCTTTTGGACACTATCGGCGTTATGGGCCGGCTGGTTATGGGGCCGTGAAGCAGTCACACCTCTAAAAAGCGCCCTGGCGCGCCAGAGATATGACTGGAACTGGCACACATCTGCTCTTTCAGCCACTTTATCCCACCTGTCTGCACATAGTGGGCTGGCAGTCCCATTTTGGGGATTCATTTCAGAAGTCGAGCCAGCCTTTCTATCAGCGGTGGTGGCAGCCGCCGATATTTCGAATCTTAAGTTAGAGGGCCTGGCCTTGCGCCACGATGTGAACCAGGCAGAGCTTCTCTGGAGTTTCGCTGGCACTGAAACCTCACCCGGCGCTGTATATTCAGAAGGATCAGAAGAAAATGCGATAACACAGGCCCTGGAAAAAAGGGGAGAAGCTGCGCCGTACCTGGTATTATATACGGCCGCAACCGCAGCCTCCGCTGCTCGGCGCCAGTTTAGAAAGTGGGCCGGCCAAAAAGAACAGACCGTTTTACAAGAACATCAGGCTTCCTTACAAAGGATTTTCAACGAAACCGGTCAACTCGTGCGTTATGGTGGCGGGCAACATTCCTTGGAAACGGCAATATATTGGAGCCAGACTATTCCCCATGGCAACCCATCTCTGTCTGATCAAATCGAAAAAGAAATTGTCCAAACCTTAATCGCAAACCCGGTGAGCCAGTTTGAAAGCCTGGACCGGCATTTGTGCCGGGTTTTTCCCGGCCTGGATACACCCCCACGCGATTTGATCCAGGCCTGTCTGGAATCTTATGGCGAACAACACCCCACAGAAATAAACAGTTGGCAGCTCCGCCGAAATGAGTTGCCTTCAGCGCGGCGTGAAGAATTAATTGCCATCCAGGCTTTGTTGCGCAAAACCGGCGCCCAGCTAAATTACACCATCCAGGGGACCAGCCCCTTGCTGTGGTTAGACCAAAACGGCCAAATTGCATATGAATTCCACATCATGGCATCTGCCATCATCAGCCGGTGTGTGCTTTCAAGCCAGGCGCCTCCGCAAAACGCGGTAATTGCCATCCCTGGCAGCCGGGCTAACTTGATTATTGATAAACTCCATCGCGACCCGTGGCTGAATGAGAAAATTACCGCCGGTTGGACTTTTTTGAAATTCCGCCACCTGCGTTATATCACCAGCTCAATGCCGCTCACCCGGTCCGTTTGGGAAGAATGGTTACCCCGCGACCCGCTGGAGTCAAAAGCAACCCAATTGGAAATGTTTTAAACACCCATTCGATGAAAAGACCCAAAAATGAGGTGTTTGTGGGTGC
>DAIQPZ010000096.1:0-9892 GCA_036787065.1 Anaerolineaceae bacterium | reverse complement strand
TGCCTGAGCAGTAACAAAATTTGACACAAACTTGACTTAACCCCTGGGGGGAGATATACTTGTGAATAATTAAACAAATCCTTCGGGGCAGGGTGCGGTGACAGCCAATAGCTGGGTCACCAATTCCCGATCGGTGGTAACACAGTATTAATGGTGAAGCCCACGAGCGCAACGCAGTGTGCAAAGCGCACGATCCGGTGTGATTCCGGGGCCGGCGGTATAGTCCGAATGAAAGAAGGTAATGCTAAACCAATTCAATTGGGTTTGATTGAATCTATCTCAGGTTCACTGCCCGGTTTAGTTACCCTGCTCTGAAGAAACTATCTTCAGGGTTTTTAATTTGGAAACGACATCCGACCGCCAACCTGTACATCTGCCCACCCTTTCCAGCCAATCCGGTAGGAAACATTCGCTCCGTTTCCAGTGGAGTCATTGGATGGTGCCACTGTCGATTGTCGCCGGCTTTGGGCTCTGGCAATTGGCTGTGCAGTGGCTGCGCCTACCAGCCTTTATCCTGCCGGGACCCGTGCTGGTCTGGCAGCGTTTCTTGCGCACTTTATCCGATGGAAGCCTGCTCAGCAACAGTTGGATCACCCTTCTGGAAGTGCTGCTGGGCTTAATTCTGGGCGCCAGCCTGGCAACCTGCCTGGGCTACCTGCTGGCCAAATCTAAACTGTTTGAACAGATCCTATCCCCTTACCTGGTTGCCAGCCAGGCGATCCCGATTGTGGCCATCGCGCCACTGCTGATCATCTGGTTTGGCCCGGGTATACCTTCAAAAGTGCTGATCTGTGCATTGATCGTTTTTTTTCCAGTGCTGGTCAACACCACGGTCGGCCTGCGCGCCGTACCAGATAATCTGCGCGATTTGATGCATTCCCTCCAGGCCACCCGCGTGCAGATGTTGATCTACCTGGAAGTTCCGGCGGCTCTTCCAATCTTCTTGGGTGGACTGCGCATCGGCGCCACCCTCTCTGTGATTGGAGCCGTTGTAGGTGAATTCGTCGGGGCCAATCGAGGGTTAGGGTTTTTAATCAATATTGGCCGGGGGCAATATGATACCGCACTGGTTTTTGTGGCAATCATAACCCTGGTTTTGATGGCATTAGGCCTATATGGTGGTGTGGTCCTGCTTGAGTCACGTTTGCTGGCCTGGCAGAAACGTCCATAAGCCATCACAAAAACCTTGAGGAGATTTGAAGCATGAAACGGGTTAATTTTTTCATCTTCTCCGCCCTTCTACTGGCGGCTTGTACCTCCCTGGCAACGCCCCAGGTAAACACCAGTCCAACCGCGGCAACCTCGGCCAATAGGAATAGCCTGGTGCATGTCCGGCTACCGGTGGGTTATATCCCCAATATTCAGTTCGCACCTTTATATGTCGCGATCGACAAAGGTTACTTCAAACAGGCCGGGTTGGACGTGACGTTGGATTACAGCACCGAGATCGACAATGTGACCCTGGTCGGCACAAACAACCTCCAATTTGCCATCGCTTCGGGGGATCAGATCCTGCCGGCGCGCGCACAAGGAATTCCCGTGGTCTATGTGATGGCCTGGTACCAGGGCTATCCGGTAGGCATCGCGTCCAAGACTGCCCAAGGCATCAAGGCGCCCAAGGACCTGGCAGGTAAAAAGATCGGCATCCCCATTCTTTCCGGGGCTTCATATATCGGTTTCCGCGCCCTGCTCAATGCGGGTGGGCTGACCGAAAAAGACGTCTCCCTGGAAACTGTGGGGTTCAACCAGGTCGAAACCCTTACCACCGATCGCGAACAGGCCATTGTAATTTACGTCACCAACGAACCGATTGTCCTGCAATCTCAAGGAACAACAGTGAATGTGCTGCGCGTGTCCGATTACATCAAGCTGGTTTCAAATGGGTTGATCACCAATGAGACCACAATCAAGGATAACCCGGATCTGGTTAAACACATGGTTCAGGCGATCCTGCACGGCCTCCAGGATACGATCAACAACCCGGATGAAGCTTATCAGATCAGCAAAAACTACATCCCAACCCTGGCCCAGGCCGACCCCAAGGTTAATCAGGATATTCTCCTGGCTTCGATCGACCTCTGGAAAACTCAGCGCCTGGGTTTCAGCGATCCACAGGCCTGGCAGAACATGCAAAAAGTCCAACAAGACATCGGCCTGCTGGCCAAACCGCTGGATATCAACCAGGCATTCACCAACCAGTTCATCCCCTGATCCGTCTTATGAGCGCTTCTAATTCTCCGGTGGTCCAGGTGCGAGACCTGGAAGTTACCTTCCCTAACGGAAATGGTGGACTGCAGGCCCTCAACCAGGTCAATTTTGCCATCTACCCTCAGGAATTTGTGGCTGTTCTGGGGCCTTCGGGCAGCGGTAAAACCACCTTGCTCCGCGTGCTGGCCGGCCTGGTTTCACCCACTGCGGGTGAGGTGAATTTCACAGTAACCGTTCAGACGGCTGCCCACCCACGCGTTGGCCTGGTCTTCCAACAGGCCAATTTAATGCCCTGGCGAACCGTGCTGGAGAATATCATCCTGCCGTTAGAATTACAGGGGATTGAAGGCGAAGTTACGCGAAAAAAAGCGCAAGAACTGATCGACCTGGTCGGACTGCAGGGCTTTGAAAACAACTGGCCGCGCGATCTTTCCGGCGGAATGGCACAGCGTGTGGCCATTGCCCGTTCCCTGACCCAAGACCCCGACTTGCTGCTGCTGGATGAGCCGTTTGGCTCTCTGGATGCGCTCACCCGCGAGAGAATGGGGAGCGAACTGCTGCGTATCTGGCAGGTGCGCTGTAAAACGGTCTTGATGGTCACGCACAGCATTTCGGAAGCTTTGTTTCTGTCGGATCGCGTGCTGGTACTGACCCCCCGCCCTGGCCAGGTCTGCCTGGATTTGAAAGTTGAACTGCCTAGACCGCGCCAGGAAGATATGCGCTACACCCCCCATTTCGGTGAGCTGGCCCGCATGCTTCGAGAAGCCCTTGGCTAGTGAATGGCGGCGTAAATACCACTAGAGCATGGGCCAATCTAACAACAGGACTTCCCCCAGCAAGCGCGTGTTAGCATTTGCTTCCAACTGCTCCAGCCCGGTTTCAATGGCGTTGACCACCTGGCAGATCGCCGCTAAGGTGAGACTACCGGCTATCTGGCGTACTTCGGCTTCTTTCTGCAAGTTTACCAGGGGCGTATCCGCTCCTGAACAACAAATCAGGATATCCCGCCAGTAAGAAAGCCATACCTGGAGCGCCAGGCGCAGGTTTTCACGGGCTTTATCTTTATCCCGGGTCAGCGTTTCTACATATGCAAAACGAGCGCGGCGGGGCACATGCAGGAGGACTGGCGCCTGGTCGAGGAACGCCTGGCGCTTCTCAAGCTCAGCCGGGTTATCCAGGAGACGCAGGGCGAACCCAAGCCGGCCCTCCGAAAGATGGGCAAAGACCCGCGCCTGTTGGCTGTCTAGCTTTTGTTTATCCCGTAAATAAAGGGCCACCCGCTCCAGAGGCACCGGGCGCAGGCGCAGAACCTCGCAGCGTGAAGTAATCGTCGGCAAAAGCCCTTCCAGGCTGTCGCTGGTCACCAGAAGGATCACCCGGCTGGGCGCTTCTTCCAGGGTTTTGAGCATGGCATTTTGGGCGTTAGCATTGGCATTGTGAAAACCCAGGAGAAGCGCGATACGGTATTTAGACTCGTATGGAGCCAGTGATAGGCTGTGCTGCAGGCCGCGTACCTGGTCGATTTTAATCTCTTTACCTTCTTGTTCCGCCTGGACGATATTGAGGTCCGGATACTGCTGGCGCTCGATCTGCTTGCATACCTTGCAGGATAGGCACGGCTCACCGGGTGAAAGTGGCGTTGGGCAGTTCAAAGCCTGGATAAAACGCAGCGCCAGGGTTCGCCGGCCTATTCCAGGCGATCCACTAAAGAGATACGCATGGCGCAGGCCATCTTCCAACAGATGCCGTTTGAGCAGATCGACCGCCCATTCGTGGCCAAGCAGTTCCCAATTCATTCACTGGATTGTAGCCCAGAGAGGCTAACCTGGCAATTGTTTTACATCTATAAAATCCCCAATTCCCATTCCCCCTCTATTTGCCTCATTGGGAATTGCCCTGGTGAAACCCCGCATTTGGGGTGTGAGCGCGCGTACGCGCGCTCACACCCCAAATGCGGGCCATTCCACAGGAAATCCTGAAGAACCCTCTATTTGCCCGTGTGTTCCCGGGTGATATCGCTGAAAAGGTGGAAGGCCAGATAGATAAACAGAAATAATAAGGTGAACAGGACGGTGAAGATATATGTGGGCAGGTTTGAAATCGGGTGGCGCACGATACCATACATATCTTTAGCAATAAATAATGGATATTGCAAAACATCCCAACTGTTCCAACGTAAAAAGCGACCCAGGTAAACCCCGAGGCTGCTCAAACTCGTCGCACTAATGGCGAAGATCCAACTCAGGGTAGGGTTAAATACCCGGGCGACGATCGCTTGCATCAAGTAAAGGGAGCTGATCCCAAGCAGAAGCCCCGTCCAGGCAAACCAGAGCAACAAAATCACGTCAAACCACACCGGTACATTTCCTGAGTTATAAACAAGATGTTGAAAATCGGTTAACAGATAAGGTGCGTTTGGAAAAAAGACCAGCCAAACCAGGGTGCAAATGGGCATGATCAAGAAAAAGGTGGCGCGGTTACGCGACGTGAGATAAGCCACTACCGCCGCGGTGAAAGGGATCCAGGCAAGGCCCAGGTTCACCACGAGAAAGGCATAATCATTCGAGCCATTGAGGCGAGTGTGGACTCTTTCCAGAACCAGGGATATCACCGAAGCTGTGACAAGCAGCCCTCCCACGGCTAAACTATTACGACTGCGGTATAAATTATTAAGGACATCCGTCATTTTGAGTTTCCCGTACCTTTTCAATGATTGTACTTCATAATCCAAACAGCCCTTGCCCCGATACATCGCTCATCTTTTCTCGCCAGCCAGCTTTCGCCCAATTGAGTTTCCAAAGTGCCAGCGCGCCCTGGTTGACACCCCTCGATCCAAACGGTACAATCACCTTTTATAAGGAGCTTTATGGATCTGTTATCCGCGCTGAACCCACAACAAAAAGAAGCCGTCGCCGCGCCTCCCGGGCCAATCCTCGTCCTGGCGGGCCCAGGTTCTGGCAAAACCCGCGTCCTCACGCACCGCATCGCATACCTGATCGGCACGTTGGGTGTGCAGCCCTACAACATCCTGGCTGTCACGTTTACCAATAAAGCTGCTCGCGAGATGCAAACCCGCGTCGAAAATCTGCTGGAGGGCAAGACTCAAGGTATCTGGCTGGGAACCTTTCATGCCATCTGTGCCCGCATCCTGCGGCGTGAGGCGGACTATTTGCCAGTCTCCTCAAATTTTGTCATCTTTGATAGCGACGATCAAGAGGTGCTGGTCAAACGCGCGATCAAAGAGCTCAACTTGAATGAAAAACTATACAAACCGGCCAGTATCCACTCAGCCATCTCCAAAGCCAAAAACGATTTGTTTCGCTCAGCGGAATTTCAAACCAACACCTATCGGGACGAAGTGATCAAACGCGTTTACGAAAAATACCAGGCCTTGCTGGTTTCCAATAACGCGGTTGATTTTGACGATCTTCTATTATATGCCGCCAAATTATTAGACGAAGATCCCATGGTCCGCCAGAAATATGCGCGTCGCTTTGAGCAGGTGCTGGTGGATGAATTTCAAGATACCAACCAGGCCCAATATATCCTGCTGCGGCATCTGGCTTCTTACCATAATAATATCTTCGTGGTCGGTGACGAGGATCAATCCATCTATCGTTGGCGCGGGGCGGATTATCGCAATGTGTTGCGCTTTGAACAAGATTATCCCCAAACTTTGAAGATCCTGCTCGAACAAAATTACCGCTCCACCCAAACGGTGCTGGATGCGGCCAGGGCTGTGATCGATCATAACCCCAATCGTACCCCAAAACACCTTTTCTCAGACCGGGGGACCGGGGATAAGATTGTCTTGTATGAAGCCATAGATGATCATGCCGAAGCAGCTTACGTGGTAGATACCATCGCCCAGGCCATCGGTTCACGCCAGCGTCAAGGCGGCGATTTTGCCATCATGTACCGCACCAACGCCCAATCCCGCCTTTTAGAAGAGGCTTTTCTACATAGTGGGCTGCCCTACCGGCTGGTAGGAGCCCAACGCTTTTATGGGCGGCGCGAAGTCAAAGATGCGATCGCTTACCTGCGCCTGATCCACAACACGGATGATGAAGTCAGCCTGGGACGGGTGATCAACCTGCCTCCACGCGGAATTGGGGATAAAACCCTGCTGACCCTGCAATTGCGATCGCGCCAGGTCAACCTCAGCCCGGGAAAGATCCTGCTCGACCTCGCAAAGGGGAGCGACTCACCCCACTGGGAGACCTTTTCAGGCCGCGGAGCAATCGTTCTTAATGACTTCAGCCAGATGCTGCAAACCTGGGTCACCAAGAAAGATGAACTGACCTTGCCAATGCTGTTCGATCAATTAATGGAAGACATCGGCTACCACCAGTATATCGATGATCAAAGCGAAGAAGGCCAGGATCGTTGGGCCAACGTCCTGGAACTGCGCCGGATCGCGTTTGAATATGAAGAACGTGGGCTGGTCGAGTTCTTGGAAAATGTGGCCCTGATTTCCGACCAGGACACGGTGCCCGAGACCACCAGCGCTCCCACCTTACTCACCTTGCATGCTGCCAAGGGATTGGAATTTCCCAGAGTCTTTATCATCGGTATGGACGAAGGGTTGCTGCCGCACAGCCGCGCCAGGGACGATCCAGAAGAGATGGCCGAAGAACGCCGCCTGTTTTACGTCGGCATCACTCGCGCGAAAGACCAGGTCTATCTGGTAAGAGCTGAACGGCGTGCAACCTTCGGTTCTTATGAAGAAGCTATTCCATCCAGCTTTTTATCCGACTTGCCCGAAGCACTGATCCAGGGTAAGCGCCGCCCAGCCGGACGGCAGTACCGCACTTCAACCTACTCCTCCTGGCAGGAGACTGCCCAGAGGGCAACATCCATCTCCGCTTACCAGGGTCCAAACCCGCGCGGACAAAAATCCAGGGCGCCCATCGTCCAGCAGCGTTATTCTCCCAACATGCGCGTGCGCCACCCCATCTGGGGTGAAGGTATAGTGATAGCGAGCCGGTTGCAAGATGACGACGAAACCGTGGACGTTGCATTTGACAGCATGGGCTTCAAACGCCTGGTCGCATCGCTGGCTAACCTGGAAGTGGTAAAATAAGTTAACTGCTCAGACACGTGTGAACAAGACCCAAATTTTGAATGTTTGCGGGTGCAGAGCACCCGCAAACATTCAAAATTTGGCAGCTTTCTTACCATAGCTGTTCGTTATCATGTAAAATCAATGAGCAAAAAAAGAAGGGTTGGCTGGTTTGGTTTGGGCGCTGTGTTTCTGACTGTGCTCGCCTGCAGCCTATCCAACCCGACACCAGCCGCCTGGGTGCTTACCCCAACGGCTGAAGCCGCCGCCGCGGCCGCCACCGTAGCAGCCAAGACGCGCGCTGCTATCTCTAACCCGATTCTCACCGACCCGGCTGAGACGCCAACCATCACGGCCCAACCCAGCCAGACACCCCTGGCGAATACCCTGAAACCCCTTGGGCCCTGGCTGGTCTACCCGGCGGAGGAGGGGCGCGCTTTAATCATCCGTAATGCCGACAGCAGTGGTCATACGCGTCTACCTCTGCCTGATCCTCTTCTGGATGCCGGGGATCTGACCAACGGTCTGGCGCCCCAGGGCGGTTGGCTGGCAGTGCGCACAGGCCGCCGCCAAGGTTGGGGCGACCTGGCCATCCAGTTGATCCATTTACCCGATGGCAGCCAGCAGCGCCTCACTCCCTTGCTTTCTACCGCATTAGAAAAGGACGACCTTTCCATCCAGAGTGTCGTCTGGCGTGATTCACTGCGCTGGTCGCCAGACGGGCATTATCTGGCTTTTATTGCCGCTACCGATGGGACTTCTTCTGACCTTTATGTTTACGATATGCTGGCCAAAAAGATCCAGCGGCTCACCACCGGTTCTTACCAGGCCGCCACGCCTTTCTGGTCTCCTGACAGCCAGTGGGTCATCACCCAGGAAATGAGCGCAATAACCGGCTCGGACCCCATCGGGTGGAAACTGGAAGAAGTCTGGGCAGTCAACCTTTTGACCCAGGAATTCCGCAAGCTGTACGATCCCTCGCCTGACAGTAATGGGGAAATTTTTATGGGTTGGACAGACCCGCAAAAAATGCTCTTCTATTCACACAGCACCGGCGGTTGGCATGATCTGCGCCAGATCGACCTCGATAAACTAAAGGTCACCACCCTGCTGGCCGGATCCTTCAACCAGATCGCTTTTGACCCTGTGAGCAAAACAGTCGCCTTTACCCGTAAAGAAGGGCCTCCATTACCCACCGGTGCATCGCCGGGGTTATACCAGGTCCCAGCTTATGGAGGCGTTCCCGAGCTGGCTCAGGCAGGTGATTGGCCGCGGTTAACCTGGTCCGGCCTGGTAAAGACATTTATTGCCAGCGGGCCACAGGGAACCCTGGTGCTTCCCCCAGGTGGCAAACCCGTATTATATGAAGGTGAGCCAACCGGTTTACCTTCCCCTAACAATAAATGGATGGCATGCTGGGGCGGGGATGGGAGCGGATCGCACGCCGGGCTGCGTTTATACCAGCCGGGTGGCCAGATCCTCCAGGCCATCCTCACCGACCCGGTGCAAGATTTCACCTGGGCGCCTGATTCGACTGGCCTGTTTGCCCTCAGCAACGGCCGTCTTTACCACTTCACCTTTCCAGATCTGAAACCTGCCATCCTCGAAGATGGCATCCACGCACCCTATCCTGGGGGAATGGGATGGATTTCGGCCGAACACCATTAATCAAACCCTCTACAATCCATAGTTCCGGTTGCGATTAAGATAAATAAGATTATAATAGTGATAGTTACAAATATCACAAACGGTTATGGTTCAGGAGGACCTTATGAACGAAAATACCCCGCGTGTGGTCGTGATTGGCGCTGGATTTGGCGGCCTAAGAGCCGCTCGCGCCCTGGCAAAGGCCCCGGTGAATGTGACCCTTATGGACCGAAACAATTATCACCTGTTTCAACCGCTGCTTTACCAGGTTGCCACAGCCGGCCTGGCGCCTGAAGAAATCGCCTACCCTATCCGGCGCATCCTGCGCAATCAAAAGAACCTGGATTTCCGCATGGCCGATGTGGTCGGGATTGATCTGGATGCCCGCCAGGTGATCACGAACGATGGAAATATTCCTTATGATCTGTTGATCGTGGCAGTGGGGGGTATGACCAATTATTATGGCCTTGAGTCGGTTAAATCGACTGGTTTTGAGCTTAAAGGCTTGCATGACGCCAATGCTATACGCAATCACCTGCTCTTTCAATTCGAACAGGCGGCGCACGAGCCCGATGCCTCCCGGCGGCAAGCCCAACTGACCTTCGTTCTGGTGGGCGGTGGTCCAACCGGCGTTGAATGCGCTGGGGCTATTGCCGAATTAACGCGCATCGTACTGGCAAAAGATTACCCCACGATCAACATCAAAGATGTTCGTGTGGTTTTGCTCGAAGCCAGCGACCACTTACTGACCGGCATTCCGCTCCGTTTAAGTGAAGCTGCCGCCGAAACATTATGGTCCAAACACGTCGAAGTCCGTTTTGGAAACGCCGTTATAGACTTCGACGGCCAGCAAATCTTTTTAAAAAGCGGGGAGCGATTACCTTGCCAGACCCTCATCTGGGCCGCTGGTGTGCGCGCTGCCGGACTGGCAGACAAGCTGCCGGTTGAAAAAGGCCGGCAGGGACGGATCAAAGT
>DAIQPZ010000095.1:0-9994 GCA_036787065.1 Anaerolineaceae bacterium | reverse complement strand
CGCCAAAAACTGGGGATATCCAAAATACAATGGCGGGAAGTCAGTATGAAGTTAAGACAACTCGCGGCTCAGGCGAAGCCTTAATACCTGCTTGGTTTGCGGTGTGACTCTGAAGGGATGCCCGATGCGGTATCCGGCCACCCACACAATTTCATCCCCCGAACAGATCAAAGGCCAGCCATCTCGAAGGCTGGCCTGTATTTTTTCATTGATAAAAAAATCGGACAACTTCTGGACGCCGTGGAGCATGCCATAAGGCTGCCAGCGATCCCCCGCTTGCCGGCCGCGCACAACCAATGGCAAGGACAAAGAGGCATAATCCAGGACAGCTTCATCCGGATCGCAATGGATGCCTGAAGCGTCCAGAATACCAGCCGCGTCAAGACCGGGAGACAAAGCTGCCTCAATCCACCATCCCTCACTCAGATCGATTTTCCCGGGTAAGGGCAGCTTGATGGGCTGTGAACCTGGCATGGCAGGACCGCTCACCCCCGGAAGCCGCCGTCCCCATGGAACGATAAAAACCTGGTCTTGGGCGACGGTGAGGGTTAGACGCGCCGCCAGATCGGTCCGTCTCGAGCGGGATGGAGACAGAATAAAAGCCCGGGCGCGTTCTACAATATCCAGATCAATATCCTTGAGAGAACGCAGGGTCTCAATCGCTTTTCTCAATAGTTGGCGTTGAATCGAAACGGGGGCGTTCAAGTACTGGGTCCGGCGCATCACGATCCCATTGGCATCATTTAAAAGGATCACCTCTTGCCAGGCTTCCTTGGCCGCCTGGTCGATCAGGGCATAATCGCCGCCCAGGGTGAGCGCAGTCCGCCAGATCGTCTCCCGCAATTTGGGGTTATAACGCTCCAGGTAAGGGATCAGCTCGTGACGCAAGCGATTACGCTGGTAGGCCACATCGGAATTGGTCTGATCGGTGACAGGATTTAACCCCTCACTCGCGCATATCGCCAGGGTTTCCGCGTGCCAAATGCCCAACAAAGGCCTGACCAAAGGAATGGTCGAACGCCAGGCAGGGTTGATCACGCGGACATCCATACCCTTAAGACCCTTGAGACCCGATCCCCGCAGAAAATGCATTAAAACCGTTTCCACCTGATCGTCTGCTGTGTGACCCACCGCCACAGCCTGTGCGTGATGTTCCTGGGCTATGTTAAATAGAAAGAGATAGCGCAAGGTCCGGGCAGCCTCCTCGATCGACTGGTGATGGAGATTGGCATAATCGCCAACCGGGCCCCGGCCTGTGACCAATGGAATGCCAAATTTTTTTGCGATTTCAGCCACAAATAGCTCATCCCCCAGCGCGTCATCTCTTAATTGATGGTTGAAGTGCGCCGCAATGAGTGGAAAACCCAATTGATGCAGAATAGCTAACAGACACAGGCTGTCCGCGCCGCCCGAAACCCCGACCACAATTGGCGCCGCTTGAGACAACTGGCAGTCATCGGCAATTTTAGAAAGTAGTTTCTCGTCGAGCATTATCATCATTTTGACACTGCCTAAGGCACTCGTGCTAAGTAGTAACGAAATTATAACCGATCCACGAAACCTCTCAATAAAGAGGGGTGCGGGGTGTTTTGGGTGGGTTTCGCCCACCCAAAACACCCCGCTTCTCCCAATTATCGAGAAGTTACATTTCTAGTTTAAATGGGGCGATAAATACTTGCGAGTAAACCGGCATTGTGCTAGACTGACAGAGTACGATAATCCTGGGAGAAGATAGCTATGGCTGAAAGAATCTTGATCGTCGATGACGACCTGGAAACATTGCGTTTGGTAGGTCTGGCGTTACAACGCCAGGGGTACGAGATCCTCGCTGCAAATAATGGTGCTCAAGCGCTTGAAAGTGCAAAAGCGGAGCAGCCAGATTTAATCTTGTTGGATGTGATGATGCCAGATATGGATGGCTACGAGGTCGCGCGTAAACTTCGCGCCGAGCCGTCCACAGCCAGCACGCCCATCCTGATGTTTACCGCCAAAGGCCAGGTCGACGACAAGGTCACCGGTTATGAAGCCGGGGTAGATGATTATTTAACCAAACCCACCCACCCGGCGGAATTAACCGCTCACATTAAAGTCTTGCTGGGACGCACCAGCCGTGCCAGAGTCACCGGTCCCCTGGGTGAACGGGGGCAAATCGTGGCTTTTCTATCCTCCAAAGGGGGAACAGGGGTCTCCACACTGGCCCTCAATACGGGGATCTACCTGGCTCAAAAAACCAAATCCAGAATCGTTGCGGTCGAGCTGCACCCTGGTCAGGGTAATTGGGGCTTAGAACTTGGCTTTAACAAACCTGAAAACATTAACCACCTGCTGCATTTAAAACCAGGTGAAATTAATCCCGCGGCCATCGATAAAGAGATCCAGGCCCACGGATCGGGGCTGCAAATCCTGCTTTCATCTTACCGTTTGAATGATGTCAACGATATCCAGTCCATCCCCCAAATCGAAGCTTTGATCAAACAGCTTTCATTGATGTCATCCATGGTCATTCTGGATATTGGCATCAACTTTTTCCCGGGTATCGATAAAGTTTTAGCATTATCCAACGAAGCCGTAATCGTGGTTGAGCCTAATCCGATCACTGTCATGCGTACCAAGGCTTTACTCGAGGATCTGTATGATAAGGGATTTGGGAAGTCTCGATTAATGACGATTGTTTTGATCAACCGTGTCCGATCCGATATTCAACTTTCCTGGACCCAGGTGCAAGAAGCATTAGGACAACCGGTCAGCCAGGTCATATCGCCGGCCCCCGAGCTGGCCTACCAGGCTGCCCTGCGCACCACCCCCATGATCCTTGTTCAGCCCACCAGCTTGACCGCCCAGGAGATCGGTAAGGTGGCCGATTTATTGGAACAACATCTGCGGAAAAAATGACGGTTGATCCTACCCCAACTCATAATCTCATACATCGATACCAACGCCTGATCGAAATATCCAGGGACCTGGCTTCCACCCTCGATTTAGATACGTTATTGTCGAATATTGTCTCCGTGGCGGCTGAATTAAGTGGCGCCGAAGCCGCTTCGATTCTCCTGGTAGATGAAGCCAGCCAGCAGTTGTATTTCCAAACCTCCACCACCCTAGATGAACTGCCCATCATGCGCGGCATGGCCATCCCCAGTCAAGGCAGCCTGGCCGGCTGGGTGATCGAGCACCGGCAGCCCGTCATTGCCAATAATGTACAAAACGACCTGCGCCATTATGAAAGTGTGGATAACGTAACCCGCTTTTCAACATCGTCTTTGATGGGCATCCCCTTAATCACCAAAGATAAAATAATCGGCGTCCTGGAGGTGCTTAATAAGCTGGATGGAGAATTCTCCCCTGAAGACCAGGAAGTGATGACCATCTTAGGCGCTCAAGCCGCCGTGGCTATTCAGAATTCACGCCTGTTTCATCAATCGGACCTGATCGCGGAAATAGTGCACGAGCTGCGCACGCCGCTTTCTTCCCTCGCCGCGATCGCTTACCTTTTGGTGAAGCCCGACATATCCGAAGAACAGCGCGCCAAACTGGCGGCGATGGTAAATTCTGAGGTGCAGCGGTTGAACTCAATGGCAACCTCCTTCCTCGACCTGGCCCGCCTCGAATCGGGCCGGGCCGCATTTCAAAAATCGGTTTTCGACATCCTGTCGCTGATTGAGGAATGTGTCAACCTGTGCGAAACTAAAGCTGCTGAAAACAACCTATCCATCCGGATCGAGAGGTCACCCAACTTAACCAAGATCGAAGCCGATCGGGATAAACTCAAACAAGTATTACTCAACCTGATCAGTAATGCGATTAAATATAACCGGCCAGGTGGCTCCATTACCTTCCGAGCGGGAACGGCTAATCGAGAAATCAATCTCTCGATCGAAGACACAGGCATTGGCATCCCGGAAAATGAAATCCCCCATCTGTTTGAAAAATTCTTCCGCGCCAGCGGCACAGAAAATACCACCCCGGGAACTGGCCTGGGGCTATCCATTTGCAAGAAAATCATCGAAGCGCACCGGGGGCGGATCGAAGTTCACAGCCAGGTGGGTCAGGGTTCCACTTTTAGGATTTATCTTCCCGGTCTTAAAACGTCCTGATCGGGCTTACGGCTTGATCAATACTTTCAGCATTCCTGGCCTGGCAGCGTGCGCAAAGGCTTGCTCCCCCTTTTCCAGGGGATAACTGGCGTCTATTAACAAAGCAGGATCAACCAGGTGTTTCTCCAATAGCCGCAATGCAGGTTCGAACGGCCCACAGCGCGATCCGACCAGGGTGACTTCGTTGACCACCAACGGGGAGAAATTAACCGAAACCTCGCCTTTAAATGTGCTCTTCATCACCAGCGTGCCCGTCGGTTTCACAGCGCTAGCCGCCAGGTCGAAACCATCCGCCGCTCCGGTCGCCTCAACCACCACATCCGCGGATGCTGGCAAAACCCGGGATGCGTCTACGGTCTGGATGCCCCATTGGGTTAAAATCTCACACGCGCGCGGCTGCCTGGCAACCACGGATAGATGGCAGCCAGTCAGCCCCAGACACCTGGAAACCAACAGCCCTAACCGGCCCGCGCCAATGACCAACACCCGGCTGTCAGGGTGGATGGATACCTGCTCTTGAATTTCCAGCGCTGCCGCCAGAGGTTCGGTAAACACGGCCTGTTCATCCGTCACCCCGGCAGGTACCGCGTGTAGATTGACGACCGGCAAAACGATGGTTTCGGCGAACACCCCGGGGTAATCACGCATCCCCAACGTACGGCTGTTAAGACAATGCTTGGGTTTACCGATCCGGCATAACGCGCACGTCCCACATGCGATGGTTATTTCACCCGTCACACGCTGGCCCACCCATTCGAGCGCGCCTGGCGCCGCCACCACATCCCCCACAAATTCATGCCCGGGAATCCCCGTGAAGGGATAATAGCCGCGACACATTTCCAGGTCGGTACCACAGATCCCCGCCAGGCGAATTTTAATTAATGCCTCTCCCACAGCAGGCCGCGGAACGGGACAATCATCCCGGTATCGAATCGTTTGGTTTTCCAGCCAGATAGCCTTCATCACTTCACTTCGTTCCTCTACCGAGCACCGCGGCGTCCAAACTGCCGTTCTAATAAATCGGCTGGTAAATGGATCATCGTCGGCCGTCCGTGGGGGCATGTACGGGGTGAAGCACAGGCTTCAAGGTCGGTTAATAATGCCCTCTGTTCCTCAAGCGATAACACCTGGCCCGCCTTTACCGCGACCCTTTTACATATCCGGGCGATCATCTTCGCCTCGATCTCGGATTGAAGCGGTGTTTCATCTTCCTCAAAGTCTTCGACCAGCACGCGTAAAGCCGCCGCCGGGTCGCTCCCCAGAATGATGGCAGGGATCGCCCTGACCAGAAAAGTGTTCGGGCCAAATGGCTCGACATGGAAACCCCACCGTTCCAGCGCCGGCAGTTGAGCATTCAGTAACCCGGCCGCATTGGGGGTTAACGTGATGGCAGCCGGTTCTAACAAAGTTTGAGCGGGCAGTGAGCGCCCAGCCGTAGCCCTGGCAGAGGCCATAAAACGCTCAAATAAAACCCGCTCGTGCGCCGCGTGTTGGTCAATCAGATATAAGCCATCTGGCCCCTCTGCCACCAGGTAAGTCGTACCGACCTGCCCCAACAGGCGCAGCAGCGGCAGCCGGTGAACCTGTAAATCAGGCTGCAAGCCGGGCGCCTGGCCTGCGATCTGGCCCAGGTTGACACCCTGATCGGTACCGGATCCGCCATTTTGTGGCACGCCAGTTTCTGGCGCACCGTCCACCGGAGCCACCGGAGGCGGCCATGGCCGGGCATTTATTTCAGCCGACATCGCCCAAGCCGGATCGACCCCGGTCTGCTGTGCGCCACTCCCCCACCTTGGTTCAAGGTAGAGACCCGGCACAGGCGTAGCCGCCAGCAATGCCCGGCGGATGGCTCGCTGGACGCTGCTAAAAATGAGGTCGGGGTGGTGGAAGCGCACTTCAGCCTTGGCCGGATGGACATTCACATCGATCGATTCGGGCAACAGGTCAATCAACAACACGGCTAAAGGATAACGCCCCACCATCAGCAAAGTGTGGTAAGCCTGGAGCAGCGCTGTCATCAAGGGCACATCTTGCACCCAGCGCCCATTGACGAAAAAGGTGATTTCACGCCGGTTCGAGCGGGTCAATGAGACCGGGCTGATATACCCGGACACATGGATATCGTTATCCGCGAAGGTGACTTCCAGCATCTGCCTGGCGGTATCCACTCCATAAAGCGCGGAAAGGATCTCCCGCCGGCTCCCATTTCCACTGGTCTGCAACCCAGGCTTCCCCTCCAGTGTCATCCGCAGGCGGACCTTTGGATAGGCTAAAGCATAGCGTGTGACCAACGCATCGATGGCCTGGCGTTCGGTATTATCTTGTTTTAGAAATTTCAAGCGGGCCGGAACAGAATAAAAAAGCGACTCGACCCGCGCCAGCGTGCCGGCTGGGGCGCCAACCTGCTCCAAGGCGTACACGTGACCCCCATCCACCCGCAGGCGCGCACCCAGCTCTGCTTGCGTTGGCCGGGAGGTGATCGTCAACCGGGAAACTGACCCGATGGAAGACAGGGCTTCTCCGCGAAAGCCCAATGTGTTGATTTGGAACAGATCTTCCGCCGTGCGCAACTTACTGGTGGCATGCCTTGAAACGGCCAGCGCCAGCTCACCGGCAGGAATGCCTGACCCATTATCCGCCACTTCAATGAGCTGTTTTCCGGCGCCTTCAATGGTGATCTGGATCTGATCCGCGCCAGCATCCAACGCATTTTCGAGCAGCTCTTTAACCGCGGAGGCGGGCCGTTCAATAACCTCGCCCGCCGCGATTTGGGATGCAACTTCATCTGAAAGTAGGTGGATAGTCACTGGCATTACTCCCGACCCATTATAACCGTTTACCTTGAAAAATCGGCGGGTTTTCGATCATTTTTGCTTTTCCTTTTGATTACAAAATGTCATCCTGGAACCCGTGGAGGCGTTGCGGCTGGGGGTGAAGGATCCTCCTATATCAACCGGGATCCTTCGCTGGCTATCCCGGCTTGGGCTACTCCATTAGACAAAACCTCCACGATTTGCATTTAATCCTCCCGAACGGTATACTTCTCCCAACCGGAACCAACCTGATGAACCGATATGCTTCTATCACCACCCTCTTCATTGACCTGGATGACACCATCTACCCGGCTTCGTCGGGTGTCTGGGGACTCATCCGCCAGCGCATCGATCGCTATATGGTCGAGCGCTTGCAATACCCGCAGGAGCAAGTGTCGTTAATCCGGCAGAACCTTTTCCAGACCTATGGAACCACCATGCGTGGGCTGCAGGCGACCCGCGCGATCGACGAAGCCGATTTTCTAGCCTATGTGCACGATGTGCCAGTTCAGGACTTGCTTCACCCGGATGACGCTTTACGTGAAATGCTCCTGTCTTATCCACAAAAGAAAATAATTTTGACGAATGCCGATACACAGCATGCGTTGCGGGTGCTGCGCGCGGTCGGGTTGGACAATATCTTTGAACAAATTGTGGATATTCGCGCGATCGCTCCATTTTGTAAGCCTCAATCCGGCGCCTTCTCTACCGCGCTTCGATTGGTGGGTGAAACCGAGGTCCACCACTGTGTGTTGATCGACGATTCACCTAAAAACTTACTCGCGGCCACTTCGCTTGGTTTTAACCCGATCCTGGTCCAGGAATCACCGGTGGCCCAAAACCCTTACCCGACCATTGCCAGGTTAAAGGATCTTCCGGAAATTCTTTCGCCCGATTAAGACCGGTTCAACCGTCTAACCCCTTCTGTGCTAACTTTATTCACCAGACTGTCATCCATTTCCAATCCCGCTTTAATCATGCGAGCGTTTAATAATGATGGAGTAAAGCAGTTAAAAAATTATGTCCTGGTTTATACCGGTCCAACACCACTGGATTCCATTCAAACGCTATTCTTACAAGAATAAGGTATAAATATTGGGTCTTTAGGAATTGCCGTGGTGAATCCCCGCATTTTGGGGCGTGAGCGCGCGACCACGCGCTCACGCCCCAAAATGCGGACCATTCCACAGTAAATCCAGGAGAACCTAAATATTAGAAAGGACCTGTTTATAAAAACAGTCCGATTGATGAAAAATGAGGTGAACTATGGGTTTCCTGCCCTTCTTATATAACGTGAATTATCTCGTCTACATGCTTCCAGCCATCCTGTTAATGCTGATCGCCCAGTGGCTGGTCAATTCAACCTACAAAAAATGGAGCCAGGTGCCAACCCGCTTTTCGGGCGCAGACGCAGCCCGGCGTTTGGCACAATATAACGGCCTTAACCACGTTCAAATTGCCGCCGCAAACGGGCGTTTAAGCGACCATTATGATCCTCGCGATAAAACGCTCTATCTCTCTCCGGAAGTGGCCAACGGGGCCTCAGTGGCCTCGGTGGCCGTAGCCGCCCACGAACTGGGCCATGCCCTGCAAGACCAGGAAGGCTATTTCCCCTTGCGGCTGCGCGCAGCCATGGCGCCTGTGGTCAATATCGGCTCGACCCTCGGATGGATCTTTATCCTGGTCGGCATGTTAATTAATTGGACGGGTTTGGCCTGGGTGGGCATCCTGGCGTTTGCGGCGGGCGCGGTCTTTGCCCTGGCAACCATCCCTGTCGAATTAAATGCCTCGGCGCGCGCCAAGCAAATGTTGAGCAATGCCGGGATTATCTTTGGCGATGAAGAACAACATGGGGTTAATGCCGTGTTGAATGCGGCTGCCATGACTTATGTCGCCGCACTGGCCACCTCGGTGATGCAAGTGCTGTACTATGTGACCCTGATTGGCGGGGGTGGGCGCCGCAGAAGTTAGTCTGGCTCATTCGGAGAATTTATAATGTCTTGGAAGAGGATCTTGTATGTTTTGTTCGTGATCGCTGTGGCCGGCGTCATAGGTTTGATTGGCGCTTTTGCCGGTGGTTTGGCCGTTTATTCGGCCACCCGCCAATCCATTGTCAGCCTACCTACGCCTGTTGTCCAAAATACCACGGGGCTGCCATCCGGGGCGATCCCAGGACCCTCTACTCAGGTCGTCCAACTTTCCAGCACAGACATTCAAACGGATATAACCCGCGCAGTCGAAAAAGTTGGCCCAGCCGTGGTCACCATCGTCTCCACACTGTCGGGCCAGTTTACCCCTTTTGGACTGGCCAGCGACCAGCAAGCCAGCGGCAGCGGCGTGATTATTTCCGATAAGGGTTACATCCTGACCAACAACCATGTCATCGAAGGTGCGTCCGAGGTGAATGTCATCCTGGCGGATGGTCAATCGCTGACAGCGCATGTGGTGGGCGCAGATCAATATTCGGACCTGGCTGTCCTGCAAATCGGCGGTAAAATGCCGGGTGTGGCCGCCCTGGCCAATTCCGACACCCTCAAGCCTGGAGAAACCGCCATTGCCATCGGTTCTCCGTTAGGCGATTTTAAAAACACGGTCACGGTAGGGGTGATCAGCGCCACCGGCAGAAGCTTAGACACCGGTAATGGTTACCAGTTGGAAGGCATGATCCAGACTGATGCGGCGATTAATCACGGCAATTCTGGGGGACCCCTGGTCGATCTCACCGGCAGTGTGATCGGCATCAATACCTTAATCGTGCGCAACACCAACAGCAGCGGAGATGTGGCTGAAGGCCTGGGTTTCGCCATTCCAGCCAATACCGTCCAGGTTGTGTCTTCCCAGATCATCACCAAGGGCTACATATCCAGGCCGTACTTAGGCATCAGCCTGCAGGCGATCGACCCGGATATTGCCAGTGCGTATAACTTACCCGTCCAATGGGGGGTGTATGTCACCCGCGTCGATCCAGGCAGCCCAGCCGAAAAAGCCGGGATCCACCGCGGCGATATCATCACCCAGATCGGCACGATAGCGTTGGATGGGTCCCATCCTTACATGAATACCTTGTTTAATTACACATCCGGCCAG
>DAIQPZ010000022.1:14523-26325 GCA_036787065.1 Anaerolineaceae bacterium | reverse complement strand
TGATCCAAACATCAACCCCTTGCACCAGGTACTCGGTCAAAAGCATGTCGTAGTCGCTGAGGAAGATCACATGGGGGCGCACCTCGGGTCGTCGAATAAAATGGATCCATTCCTGAATCAAGGCCTGCCCCGCCTGGTCCGCCGGATGGGCCTTACCGGCAAGGATAAGCTGCACGGGCCGCTGAGGATCGGTCAACAAGCGGAGCAGCCTCTCCGGGTCGTGCAGGAGCAGGTTCGGTCTCTTGTAGGACGCAAAGCGGCGCGCGAAACCCAGCGTCAGCGCGTTTGGATCAAACAGATGCGTTACCTCGTCAACCGCCTCGGGCGACGCACCTGAGACGGCCAACTGCAGAGACGACTGCTCGCGAGCGTATTCAATGAGAGACTTGCAGGCAGCGGTGCGAAATTGCCAGAGCCTGGCATCGGAGACGCGCCGAATGGCCTGATCCAGGCCTTCCGTAATCCCCAGCCAGCGGTCTTTTCCACAAGCCTCCGTCCAAAGATCGTCGGCTGCCGCCGAGTCCCAACTCGGCATGTGAACCCCGTTGGTCACGTATCCGACGGGCACTTCGTCTTGCGGCCATTGTGGAAAGAGGGGCTCAAACAGTTGCCGGCTCACCTTTCCATGCAAGCGGCTTACGCCGTTGACCGCCCCGCTGCCGCGGATTGCCAGATAGGCCATGTTGAAACTTTCGGACGGGTCGTCCGGGTTCTGCCTGCCCATGGCCAGCAAATCGTAGAGGGTGATGCCGAGTTTCTGCTCAGCGTAGCCTCCAAGGTACTGCTCGATGAGGGCAGGATCGAAGCGGTCAAAGCCGGCGGCTACTGCCGTGTGAGTGGTGAAGAGGTTTCCCGCTCGGGTGGCGGCCAGAGCCACTTCGAAGGGCTGCTCCATCTCTTCCATGAAGCTCAGGGCGCGTTCCAGCACGGCGAAGGCCGCATGCCCTTCATTCAAGTGGCAGACTTCCGGCTGGATGCCGAGTGCGCGAAGCAGCCGCCACCCGCCGATCCCAAGGAGCAGTTCTTGTTTGAGGCGCAGTTCCGGCCCGCCACCATACAGTTCACTGGTAATACCCCGGTGAGCAGGAAAGTTCGCCGCGTCATTGCTGTCCAGCAGGTAGAGTTTTACTCTGCCAACCTGGACCTGCCAGGCGCGCAGCCAGACAGAATAACCGGGTAAGGCGATCGCCAACCGCAGCCACTCTCCGTTCGGGTGGCGCAACGGCGTGATCGGCAGTTGGCCGGGATCGTTATATGGAAAGAGGGCTTGCTGCGCGCCGTCCTTGTCGATCACCTGTCGAAAATAACCTTGTTGGTAGAGAAGTCCCACGCCGATCACCGGCACACCCAGATCACTGGCGGATTTTAGCTGATCGCCAGCCACGTTGCCAAGCCCGCCTGAATAAATGGGGAGCGCTTCGCTCAGCATGTATTCCATGCTGAAATATGCGACACAGGTCAGGGGAGACCGAGAATGATTTTGCTGAAACCACGCGGGCGCCTCTGCTGCTCGCCGTTTGGATTGTACAAGGTCATCGACGCGCTTGTGGAAAACGGGATCGGCAGACATGCGCTCGATCTGGTCCCGCGAGACAGTCTGTAAGACAACCCAGGGGTTGTGGGTGAGTTCCCATAGAGCGGGATCAAGATGCCGCCAAACCTCATCAGCGGCATGGTTCCACGACCAGCGCATATCCAGGGCCAACTCGGAAAGGGAATCGAATCCATCGATTTCCACCGGTAGAAGGCTGTAGATAGGGTGGCTGGTACGGGTTTGTTTGCTCATAAAATCTCCTTTAATTCTGTCTCGGACAGAATTCTCGGCTGCTGCGGGGAGGCTGCCAAAAAGTCACTGCACTCTGGCCCTAACCCGCGAGTAGTTTACGGATCGTCTGCAATTCTTTGCGGCGCACCTTATCTGCTTCCGGATAACTCATTCCGAGTTCGTTCATCGTATCGAGAATAATTTGGGAAACAATCAGGCGTGCATTCTCTTTATCATCGGCGGGGATGACGTACCAGGGTGCTTCCTTTGTGCTTGTTTCACTCAGGCACGCCTCGTATGCCTTCCGGTACTGTTTCCAAAATTTCCGTTCTTCGATGTCAGCGAGGCTGAATTTCCAGTTCTTTTCTGGCTCATCAATCCGCGCGAGGAAGCGCTTACGCTGTTCGTCTTTCGATAGGTGGAGGAAGAATTTGATGATTCGGGTTCCGTTCCGATATAGATGGTTCTCGAGATCCACGATGGAACGATATCGCTCCTCCCAAATGGTCTCCTCGATTAATTCATCCGGCAGCCCCTCGCTGTGGAGAATCTCCGGATGTACGCGAACGATCAGCACTTCCTCGTAATAGGAACGATTAAAAATGCCGATGCGTCCCCGCTCCGGCAGATGACAGGTCGTGCGCCAAAGAAAATCGTGTTCCAGTTCCTCGGCACTCGGTTGTTTAAAACTGATAACCTCGCAACCTTGCGGATTAACGCCGGACATGACATGTTTGATTGCGCCGTCTTTGCCGGCAGCGTCCAATGCCTGAAATATCAACAGCAGTGAATAATGGTTGGAGGCAAAGAGCAGGTTTTGCTGAGCGCTTAGTTTCCGGATGTGTTCACTGAGTATTTCTTTATATTGTCCCTTCGACTTGTAGCTTGGTTTTATCTTCGTCCGCCATTTTTTGAGTTTGACCTTCTTACCCGCTCTCACCTGAAAACTCTTGGAATTGATCTTCATTTTTTATGACTACTCCATGCAAAGAAAGGTGCCGAATTTGAGGTGTTTGTGGGTACGAAGTACCCACAAACACCTCAAATTCGGGTTTTAATGGCGGCTGAGCTCACTCAAGGACCGCAAATAACTGATGATGTCATCTCGACCGAGCACGCCCAGAATCTGATCGCCCGCCATGACGGGTAGCTGGTTGACACCGTCTCGGTCCATTTCCCCAAGAGCATCTACCAGCTCCGCTTCAGGTTGTATCCATTTCGTTTTTGCTACCGGAATCATCACCTGGGCGGCTGTTGTGGTTAACCAATCAGCAGGTGGAATGGCTTTGACATTATGCAAGGTCATTAAGCCAACCATGCGCTCACCCTGTTTGACCACTAAGCTGCGCTGGCCGTTCCCCAAGATGTGCTGATTGATCAGTTGATCCAGGGTCGTGTTGGGCAAAATCGAGGTGTAATCGCGGCGCATTGTGTCCGATACATGATGGCCCTCTAACAGGTCGTGGATCGTTTGCTGGTGGATCTGTGAGGATGCGGCTGTTTCCAGGAACCAACCGATAAAGGCGATCCATAAGCCATTGCCAAAATTTCCACTGAACATTTGCCAAACTCCCACGAAGATAAAGAGATAGGCAATGAATCGTCCCACGGTCGCAGCGATAAGGGTAGCCCGGCGCAAACTATGTGTGGTTCCCCAGATAATAGCCCTAAAGACTCGACCGCCATCCAAGGGGAACCCTGGTATCAAGTTAAAGAGTGCCAATGAGCCGTTGATATAAGCCAGGTATTTGGCCAGGGCCAGCAACGGAGCAAGCCCATTGACAATGGGTTGCAGCAGGCCAAAGAGAACCGCCAAGGCAAAGCTCGTAACAGGCCCGGCAAGGGCAATCAAGAACTCGGCGATGGCGCTGGGCGGTTCGGCGCCGATCTGGGCAACCCCGCCAAAGATGAAGAGCGTGATGCTGCGTACGGGTATTTTGTAACGCAAGGCCACCACCGAATGCCCTAACTCATGCAACAGTACGCTCACAAACATCAAAATGGTCGTTGCCGCACCCACAATCCAATATTGGACCACGGGCCAGTCCTTGAATTCAACGGGATAGTAACTGGTGGCCAACGACCAGGTAAGCAATGCAAAAATCAAAAACCAAGAATAATCTAATCCGATAGGGATTCCCAAAATGCGTCCTAATGGAATGGTGTTCCTGTTCATATTCGATGCTCCTTAATTGACATACTGAAAACCATTTTACAACAAAAACTCCCCAGCCACATTCAAAAGCGGGGGAGCCAGTGGGTTGGCGTAGGGGCGACCCTACCTGGCGAACCAGGGTTCTTGCTCACCACGGCGGGTCGCCCCTACACGGACGGGGGCTGCGGGAATAGAGCTATCTGATTCATGTGTGCCTGAGCTGTAACCAAAATTATAGAGTTATTATAGAGGTTGTATCAGGGACATAGATCGTTTCCTTCGAATAGGATGTTAATGTAGCAAAAAACCATCTGAAGAAAGGAGACGCCATGGGTCACAATCGAAACGACGGCCACAACACGCAGTTGCAGGTCCTCATCCAACCGAACATCGGGTTGGATAGCGATGTCCGCCATTCGGTTGTGGAAATCCTCAACAACACGCTTGCCAATGAGGCTGTGCTAAGCATAAAAACCCGCAACGCCCGTTGGAACGTGAGCGGAGCGGGTTTCATCGAGCTGCATATCCTATTCAAATCCCAATATGAACAGTTGAACGATATCTCCGACGAGATCGCCGAGCGAGTGCGGATGCTGGGTGGTATCGCTATTGGCAGCCTTCATGAATTCGTCTATTACACCCGGGTGGAGGAAGAACCGCCTGGGGTTGTTCCGGACATCTTGCGCCTTTTAGCTGACCATGAAGCCTGCATTCGTTTCTTGCGTGAGGATGCTAGAAAGTGCACCGAGGAGTATGAGGACGAAGGTACATTCGAATTGCTGGTAAGCGTGATGCGTCTCCACGAAAAGATGGCCTGGATGCTGCGTTCCTATATCGAAAACCAACCAGTTAAAGGCGAAAGCCAAAAAAGGATTTTAGAAAATGAATGATCAACAATTAGAAAAAAAAGTTCGCAAAGATGCTGCTAAATTAAAAAAAGATTTAAGCACCCTGATGGAAGATAGCGCCACTCAGTTAAGCAGGTATGAAGGCAGCGTTAGCCAGGTCACTGGCAAAGCCAAAGAAGATATGGCCACATGGGTGGAAGACAGCGTCTCTCAATTGAGCGAAGGAATTGAAAAACTGACGGGCGACGCAAGGGAAACTATGGTTGGCGCTGCAGCGTTGGTGAAGAAGGATGTTGGCCATGGATTGAGCCAATACAACGCTAAATTACAAAAAGTTGCAGACAAAGTTCCAGCCGGCTTAGGCAAGAAGGCTGCCAGATACCCGTGGGTGGCGATATCGATCGCCCTGGTTGTTGGTTTCCTGCTGGGTATTTTGCTAAAACCCGCCCGGTTATACGTTGGGTAGCTCCAGTATAACTACTCAGGCCACTTTCGCACTCAGGCTGAGTGAATACGTCCAGATTTGATTGCAACCCATTTTTTAGGAGAAAACGATGAACAACGATGTGTTTGAAGGCAAGTGGAAACAAATTCGCGGCCAGGCAAAAGTTTGGTGGGGCAAACTCACGGATGACGACCTGGAAAAAGTTGGTGGTAATTTCGATAAATTAATCGGTCTGCTCCAGGAGAAGTATGGTTATACCCGGCAGCAGGCCGAAGCAGAATACAAAAAGAGGACAAAATGACAGACTATAGAGATGTAAGAACCACAACAGATGAACAAGGACGAACGCAGCGTTTCGCCACATTTAAAGCCACACAAATGATCTGGCTGCTTTTGGGCCTTCTCGAAGCTGTGATTGCACTGCGGGTTGTGTTTAAGTTGATCGGGGTCAATGCGGCCAATCCATTCGCAGCATTCCTTTACAGTGTGACCTACCTTTTCGTGGCTCCCTTTGCAAGTTTGGTCAGAGCCCCGGCGGCTGAGGGCATGGTGTTGGAAATTTCATCCATCATTGCCATGATCGTGTACTTGCTGATCGCCTGGGGTATCGAACGGATTGTGTATGTGCTTTTCTACCGTCCGCAAGGACCCGTGAGCGTCAGGCAGACGACCGTTTCCGATCACACGCCTCTGCAAGTGCCAACGGGTGTGAGCCAATCGACGACGACTGATCGCTCAACGACTCAAGCACCCTCAGGGACCAGTCAAACGACCGTCAGCGAACATACGAATACCCAAACACCGGGTTCCCTTTGATTGGTGAATAGGCACACAGGTTTATTGACCGGCGCAGGGAGCAATTCAGCGACCTGCGCCGCTGGGAGACCTATCACCATCGACACGACCGTTTGAAGCCTGTTCATTCAAGGAGCAAGATATGGGTCATAAAGGCGTAAGTAAGCGAAAGCCAAGTCAAACAAAATCTAAACCGGTGTCAAGTGACAAAGCCAGCGGAAGTGTGTCTTCAGTTTTACAGGCAACGGAAAACCAGCCGGCCAGGTCATCAGACACTGGTAAAGCTGTCACAAAACCCTCCACGGACCGGAAGAAAAACCCCAAGAAGGGTTAAACTTTCTAATCAGCATTGGAATTACGAGGTTCCGAAAGGCGCAGAACTTGCGCACAACTTAAGAAAATTGTAAGCCACAAAAAATTTGGAGGATTATTATGGGAATACTTTCCTGGATTATCGTTGGCTTGATCGCCGGTTTCTTGGCGGGACAGGTTGTGAGGGGCGGGGGTTACGGTGTCATTGGTGACATCATCGTCGGTGTGCTGGGCGGTTTGTTGGGAGGCTGGATTGGTACCACCCTTTTGCATATCAATGTGGGTGTATCCGGGATCAATCTGGAGTCGATCCTGGTAGCGTTTGCCGGAGCGGTGCTGCTGATCCTCGTTTTGCGCTTGATCGGGGGTAGAAGAAGTAATGTCGGGTGAAGTCACCAGAGAATCCGTGAGACAGGATTGATATGAGATGACTTCACCCTGTCTCACGGATACCCATCATGATATGCATTCCCCCCAATATTTGGGGATATGAAATGGAGGTTATATGGACGAGGATCAAGAGATCAATGATGTCGCGGTGGATCGCCGTGAAGAAACGTTAGTCACACGACTTCCAGGCTACGTTGCGACTGAACAAGTGGTGCGCGATGTCGCCGCGGAACGCCGGATGGGATTGTTCCAGTTCAACCGCATCATGTGGAGCCTTCTGGTCTTTTTAGAGATTATGCTGGCTTTCCGCTTTGTATTGAGATTGATTGCGGCTAATCCTGACAGTGGATTTGCGATGTTCATGTACGGGATCACAGGAGTGTTCGTTGGGCCATTCAACGGATTGATCGCTACGCCTACCTCCGGTGGGACAGCCCTCGAAGTGACCACTCTGATTGCCATGGGTGTTTATGCCCTGATCTTTTGGGGTATCGCGTATGGTGTCCGGATGGTCCTGGACCGTCCACGCGGACGCACATTCACGCGCACGACTCGTGAGCAGACGCCAGGCGGTGAAGGAAACGTGCGTACAACTCACACGACCATTTCTAACGGGAAATTGTGATGCGTGAAGTTTAGCGCCAATAGCCTGTGGCTTTTTGATGGACCACCCTCAGGCCCAAAACAGCGAATGCAGGAGGGGCTAGACCTTCTTGTGGTTATCAGGTACAGTAAACATGCGAAAAGTATCAAACCATTCGCATGACCAAAATGGATAAGCTTAATCGAAAAAAGAGGATTAATATGGGAATACTTTCATGGATCATTGTCGGTTTGATCGCCGGTTGGTTAGCCGGGATGGTGATGAAAGGTGGCGGCTACGGGTTGATTGGGGATATCATCGTCGGCGTAATCGGTGGATTATTGGGCGGCTGGATTGCTACCGATTTCCTGCATATTGGGGCCACTGTGAATGGAATCAACCTGGAGTCGATCCTGGTTGCGTTTGTAGGGGCGATTATACTGCTCTTTCTCATGCGCTTAGTGGGTGGCGGTCGAAGAAGAATTTTACGTTAGTTCTGTCTTGCTTGTGAGCGAGGCCATTTTTAGTGTAGAATAAAGTCGAACCACGGACATAGGAAACTAAATCCACGAAAATACCATGTGATCATGTGTTTTTCGTGGATTTGATTTTATATAAAAAAGAGGCATGAATGGAAGTACCGAAGCAAATCGCCAAACCATCTCAACACCCGGGTAATCTCTCTGTCGAGAAAAAGTCACAATTTTCCGACCAATTATTAGAAAAGGCACGCGCAGATAACGATACGGTTCTGAAGGAGCTAAAATCTCAGATAGAGGGACTGAGCACCGCGGAAGCCGACTCTCGCTCGAAGCAGTACGGGCTGAACGAGATTGCCCGAGAGAAACGGAAGTCTCCCCTGATGCGCCTGCTGGTCAACTTCAAGAATCCGTTGGTCATTCTGCTTCTGGTGCTGGGTTTCGTTTCTTTTCTGACCGGCGACCTGCGGGCCATGGTGGTCATTTTTGTAATGGTGCTGTTGGGCGTGGTGCTGCGTTTCTTCCAGGAGCTGCGCGCCGATGACGCGGCCGAAAAGCTCAAGGCAATGGTCAGTACCACGGCTACGGTGGTGCGAGACGGTAAGGATGAAGAAGTCCCGCTGAAGTTTTTAGTGCCGGGCGATATCATCCGGCTGGCAGCCGGTGATATGACCCCAGCCGATATAAGGGTGCTTTCTGCGAAGGACTTGTTCCTGAACCAGGCTGCTCTCACCGGCGAATCCCTACCGGTAGAGAAGAAAGCCGGGCTGGCTCCAACAGACGTGCAAAACCCGTTGGATCTGCCCAACATTTGCTTCCTGGGCTCAAACGTGGAGAGCGGGTCTGGGACGGCGGTGGTGATCCACACTGGAGACCAGACCTACCTTGGATCACTGGCCGCGAGCATTGTTGGGCAGCGTGTGCTGACCGGTTTCGATAAGGGCATCAACAAGTTTACCTGGCTGATGATCCGCTTTATTGGTGTGATGGTTCCGGCGGTCTTCCTCATCAACGGTTTCAGCAAGCACAACTGGTTGGAAGCTTTCTTGTTTGCCCTGGCCGTGGCAGTTGGGCTGACCCCCGAGATGCTGCCCATGATTGTAACGGTCAACCTTTCCAATGGCGCCCTGGTCATGTCGAAGAAGAAGGTCATCGTCAAGCGCCTCAATTCCATCCAGAACTTTGGGGCGATGGATGTGCTGTGCACCGACAAGACCGGCACCATCACGCAGGGTAAGATTGTGCTCGAGAAGTACCTGGACTTGCATGGGAATACGAGCGATAAGGTGCTGCAATATGGCTACCTGAACAGTTACCACCATACCGGGTTGAAGAACTTGCTCGATAGCGCTATCCTCGACCATGAAGAGCTGGAAGAAGGTCTGAAAGCAAAGGAAAAATACCACAAGATTGACGAAATTCCATTCGATTTTATCCGGAAGCGGATGTCAGTGATAGTGGAAGACACAACCGGGTTGAACACATTAATCTGCAAAGGGGCAGTGGAAGAGGTGATGAGCCTGTGCAGCCGGGTGGATGTCGATGGAAAGGTTATTGAGATGCTGCCTGAATACCATGACAAAGGGCTGAAGATTACCAATGACCTGAACGGTCAGGGTTTTCGGGTAATTGCCCTGGCATACAAGGAAATGCCTGGCGCGACAGATGAGCCCACCTATGCGGTTAAGGACGAGTCGGACATGATCTTGTTGGGTTTCCTGTCCTTCCTCGACCCGCCGAAGGATACCGCCGGGCAGGCCTTGAAACAGCTACACCGGCTGAATGTGGATGTCAAGATTTTGACCGGGGATAATGAAACCATCACCGCCTATATCTGTAAAGAAGTGGGCATGCCCATTGAGAAAATCTTGCTCGGCCCTCAAATTGAGGGAATGAGCGAAGTGGAACTTGATGCGGCTGTGAGCTCGGCCAGTGTCTTCGCCAAGTTGGCCCCGGCCCACAAAGAGCACATCATCCGCGCTCTTCAGCGCAAGGGCCACGTGGTGGGTTTTATGGGCGATGGTATCAACGACGCCCCCGCTTTGAAGGCTGCGGATGTGGGCATTTCGGTGGACAGCGCGGTAGACATTGCCAAGGAGTCCTCCGACATCATTCTATTAGAGAACAATCTCCTGATCCTTGAGCAGGGCGTGCTGGAAGGACGGCGCGTATTTGGCAACATCACCAAGTACATCAAGATGGCGGCCAGCTCCAACTTTGGCAACATGTTCAGCGTGGTTGGAGCCAGCGCATTCCTGCCCTTCTTGCCGATGCTTCCCATCCAGGTGCTGGCGAATAACTTGCTGTATGACATTTCTCAGACCGCGATCCCTACCGACGAAGTCGACGCCGACTGGCTGACCCGGCCGCGTAAATGGACGATTGGCGAAATCCAGAGATTTATCCTCTTTATCGGCCCAATCAGTTCGATCTTCGATTACCTGACTTTCTTCATCATGCTGTACGTTTTTAACGCCTGGAACAACCCGGCCCTGTTCCATACCGGGTGGTTCGTGGAAAGCCTGTTTACCCAGACTCTGATCATTCACGTCATCCGTACGCACAAAATCCCATTTCTCCAGAGCCGGGCCAGTTGGCCGCTGATCGCCACTTCCCTGATCATCGTTGCGGTGGGCGCCTGGCTGACGGTTTCACCCCTGGCCGGCACACTTGGATTTGTTCCGCTTCCGTCTCTCTACTGGCTACTTCTGGCCATTATGCTGTTGGCCTACGTGATTTTGACCCAGTGGGTGAAAACCTGGTTTTACAACCGGTATAGCGAATGATGATTTTGATCCATATTTTGTGAAATGAGGGTCCTGTGGCATCTTTAGGTGATGATCTACAACTCTATTGCCGCGATCTTTGATCATCAAGCTTGTGTTTTGAACCGGCCCGACGAGAAGAGATGGGTTGGTTGATGAGCAAAATCGAGTACTTAATGGCGGATTTTGTGCTACAATCATTCCATAGAAATCATGTTTATCATAATCTCTGTTTCTTGTAACTGTTCAGGCGCGTGTGAAAAAGACCCGAATTTGAGGTGTTTTCGCTTACTTCGTAAGCGCGAACACCTCAAATTCGGAAACTTTCACCCCAGGTTGAGTAGTTACTATTTCCTTAGATAGGAGCCTGGCTGGTAGGTTCATCAATCCCGTATCAATTGGTTGGATGTTTTTGGCAGGAGGCCGAATAAAATGCCCAAACTAAAGTTTCTAACGATTTCAATCATCCTGGTTATATTAATTTCACTAGCGGGTCCATCATTCAAGGTGTCTGCAAGCCCGCTCGCGGCCGTTTCGCCCACATTGGGCGCGGCGGGAAGTTACTCCGTTCTGGCTGGCACGACAGTGACCAATACCGGCAACACGACTATGCCAGGAGATCTGGGTGTCAGTCCAGGCACCGCAATCGTTGGCTTTCCTCCGGGTATTGTCAATCCTCCAGGGACGCAACATTCCGCTGATGCTAACGCAGCTCTCGCTCAGCTTGCTAACACCGCTGCATTCGGCGATCTCGACCAGCCTTGCACTACCACCTACACGGGCGTGCAGGACCTAACCCTGGTCTCGCCTCTCGGGCCGGGTGTCTACTGCGCAGACGCCTTCATACTGACTAAAAGCCTAGAGCTCACGGGGACAGGCGTCTGGATTTTCAAAGCTGCGACAACACTCACAACATCGGCCAATTCATCTGTTACCGGTGGCGACCCGTGCAACGTATGGTGGAGGCTCGGATCGTCCGTGACTCTCCTCGCTACAGGCACTAAGTTCATAGGGAATATTCTCGCGCTCACGTCCATCGCCCTGCAGAACGGCGCAACTTTGAACGGTAAAGCCCTGGCGCAAACTGGTGCAGTGACGTTAGATTCCAACACCATAACCGGTGAAACCTGCCTCGTGCAGTCGGCGGCCACACCGACGGCCTCGGCGGCCACGCAGACAGCGGCGGCCGCGCTGACGGCCACGGCCGCGGCAGGCACACCGACGGCCACGGCCGCGGCAGGCACACCGACGGCCACGGCCGCGGC
>DAIQPZ010000022.1:0-14423 GCA_036787065.1 Anaerolineaceae bacterium | reverse complement strand
CAGGCACACCGACGGCCACGGCCGCGGCAGGCACACCGACGGCCACGGCCGCGGCAGGCACACCGACGGCCACGGCCGCGGCGGCCACGCAGACGGCTACGGCTGAGGCGGCCGCGCTGACGGCCACGGCCGCGGCGGCCACACCGACGGCTACCGCACCGACAGCCACGCCGGTGCCGCCGACAGCCACGAAATTGCCGGTTGTCACTGCTTTGCCTGGCACGGGTGGTGCACCCATACAAAACGAAGATTTTCCCTGGACTCTGGTGATTGCCGGTGGCTTCAGCGCCATAGCTCTGTTCTTAGGCATTCGAGCCTATCGCAGCACCTATCGGCCGAATCAATAACGTTATTATTTTACGAGCGAAGAGAATGCTTACTCACCGCAGCTCGCTCGGTGGCCTCGTGATTGTTCTGATCATTGCGGCCGCGCTTGTGGGATGCGGAACCAAGGAGACGAGGGAGGCGCTGGCTGGGCCTCCCTTGTCTCTTAGTCTATTGCCATCGGTTGAGCCGGCAGTTCAACCGGCAGTTCAACCGGCAGTTGAGTTGACAGTTCAACCTACAGTCAACTCAACCGATCAACCGACAGTTCAACCGATACCCACACTCTTTGTTCTCGGACCGCTTATTAATCCGGACTTCGACATAAAGGCTGGGCCTATACCCGTACCGCTCGAGCTTCAGATTCCTTCACTCAAGGTCAACGCCCCCGTGATTGGAGTCGGACTCACATCGAGAAATGAGATGGATGCGCCAAAAGGTCCGATTGGCAGTCCGATCTGGCATAGTGCATTCTGGTATCGCGGCAGTGGCATCCCAGGCGATCCAGGCACGGCCACGATTGCCGGGCACGTTAACGATTCGCTTGGACGACCTGAGATCTTCGCTCACCTTCAGAAACTCAATCCCGGTGACCTGATTATCGTCCACGATAAAAAAACCACTTTTGACATTCGCTTCATTGTTGACGAGATTAAGATCTACTCCGTCAAAGAGTCTTCCGACCCGGCGGTGCTTACCCTGATCTACGGCGCCGGGCCGGTAGCCGGCACTTTACCCCAGCCGGCACTTGACGGCCTCTCCCACCTGACTCTTATCACCTGCGCTGGGAATATCGTCAACGGTGAGTTCGATCACCATACGGTCGTTTACGCGACGCGCAGCAAATGAGAGCAAAGGGATAATAAAAATTTCCCACTTAGGTTTCTATTAATATCAGGGGTCAAACTCTCCAGACATTTGTTTTACTCAGGCACGCGTGAATAAGGGCCGAATTTGAGGTAATTGCAGGTGCTTCGCACCCGGAGATACCTCAAATTCGGGGACCCTCATCTCATCGCTGATCAGACCCATGTAAAAAAGACCCAAATTTTGAGTGTTTGCGGGTGCGAAGCACCCGCAAACACTCAAAATTTGGGAACTTACACCTCAGGGCTGAGTAGTTACAAATATTTAGATAATTAATAGGCCATATTAGGGACTTAGATAGCTCCTTTCATCTAATATGGTAGAAGACCATTTGCCAGCTTATAAAAGATCCGGCCGGGTATTAACGAAGGAGTGAACCGGCTAATTCTTCATGATGGCACAGGTCAAAAGGCTATTTGATGAATATAACCAGGCAGCGCATCGCAACGATGTTGATATTAACCTTCATGGCTCAGATGCTATTGGGGTGTGCCAGCATGGCTGCAGCCACACCTGAATTTTCTCCCGCACCGGGCCATGCTGCACTCGCGCCACCCGTTATCGAATCGCCCAATCCAGCATACGCTTTTGCCCAAGCCACAATGGATGTTGGCCAGAGCCAGTTGTTGGATTTGTCTCGCAAACGCACCAAGGTTAGCCTGGACATGTCTCAGGCTGCAAATTCAGCCGCGCTGTCCACACAGGATTACAACCAACGCCAGAAGATGGATTTGGACTACCAGGCAACTGTAGTCAGCCTGAACATCGCTCAAGCCGCTGCCACGCAGAAGTTCATCGCGCAGCAAACGAAAATAGCCCGGGATGCCGCCGCCGCTGCCCAGAGCAGTGCTGATGTGGCCACCCAATCAGCCCGCCTGGTGAATGGTACCCAGACTGCACAAGCCCAGGCGATTGTGGACGCCCAGGTCGCGCAAACTGATCAGGCCTTGGCTGGCTTGACGGCTTACCCGATAACGGCCACTTTTTTAGCCAACGAACGAAACGTCACCGAGACCAGTCAAGCCCAGGTGATTCTGAACGCCCAGGCAGAGCAAACTGCTCAGGCGATTGCTGTGTTGACGGCTAATCCATTGACGGCCACTCCCCTTGCCGCGGCCAAGGCTGCCCTATTAATGCAAGAATATGACCGGGAACAACAGTCCTTCGTGGACCGAGTGGTCACCCCCTTGATACCTATCCTTGCAACTCTGGATATTCTGCTGTTCATCCTGGCAATTATTTTGGCTTATCGCCGGTTTATATCGATGCCGCAGCCTCGCCGTTTCCGTATTGCAAGTGTCAATGTGACCCCCCGTCCCTTGCTTATGATAGATAGCGTGATTGAGGACCCTGATCCCAGTCTTCGCCCTATAATTCCATCTGAATTAATCCCTGTCATTCCCCCTCGTCTGGAAAGTGAAAATAGGGCACGTGTGGAAATTGTTAATGCGACCGAACCACCCGTCGCTCATTGGATCGCCGAGGTGGAGCATCAATTGGCTAATGAAGGAGGGCAACAACTATGAGCGCCAACCGGTACCTCTCAGCCGCCCAAAACGTTTCTCAAGCGTTCCCTGGTATCCTTGCCGAACAGGGCCTGGAGCCACTCATCAGCCGTTTTGTTTTGACCGAAACCGAGCGAGGTAATGCCTGGTTATTTGTAGTCATGGATGACAGTGTTTTAGAATTTCTCGACTCCTACGCTGCGACCAGTGTGTTATTCCATCTTTCCGCGGCGTTACACGGGCATCATGTGGTGTTCAGCAACTCTTATGGTCTGCGCTATGCCGTACTTCTTAGCCGATCAAATAATCAGCCTAAAACAACCCCCGATTTCCCAACCTCCATGTTCGGCTGACCTTGTCGGTGAGCAAATTAGGCAGCTTTCTTTACGTGGCTGAGTCGTTCGGTTATTATTTTGTAACTGTTCAGGCCCATGCGAAAAAGCCCCGAATTAGAGGTGTTTGCGCTTACCCATTAAGCGCAAACACCTCTAATTCGGCAACTTTCACCGTATGGCTGAGCACTTATAATTTTTGCAGAAAGAGTAAAGGGTGATGATATGAATATGGAACCTCGTGGAAAGAATAAACGCTCCGTGCGAGCCAAACTGATCTTTAATCCAGGTTCGGGGACAGCCGGTGAGTCGCCTGTCCAGCTTTTGGATGTGATCCGTGAGATGCAGGTTTGGAAACTCGTTCCAGAAGCTTTTCTGGTCGAGGCGGGCTGTGACTTGCCGGGGGTGATCCAGGATGCCCTCGCGCGGGGGATCCGTATGTTTGTGGTTTGCGGGGGTGACGGCACCATTTCTGCCGTGGCTAAAACCCTGGCAGGTAAACGCGCCACCCTGGGGATCATCTCCACCGGCACGCAGAATAACACAGCCCTCAGCCTGGGTATCCCCGCGGATATCCCGGCTGCCATCGCCATCCTGCGAAACGGACGGCGCATCAAGGTGGATGTGGGTATGGCTACCTGCGGCAAGATTACTACCCCTTTCCTGGAAGTTTGCTCGGTGGGGCTGGTTTCGACTCTTTTCCCGTCTGCCGACGATATCCAGCATGGCAACCTTGCGCGGGTCGGCGATTTTCTAACATCTTTGGTCAATTCCCCACCCGCCGAGATCCATCTGTTACTGGATGGTAAGCAGGAGATCCGTAATCTGGGTCATATTGTGTTGGTTTCCAACATGCCTTATATCGGCCTCCATTATCAGCTTGGCTCCGCAGCCTCTTTTGAAGACGGCTTGCTGGATGTGCTGTTCTTTGCTGACCTATCCAAGATGGACTTGCTTGGCTACGTCTTTCAGGGAGTGGGTGAAGGTAAGCCGGAGGACACACGCATCCAGCACTTCCACGTGCGCAGGGTGGATATTGACACCCATCCTGCCATGCCGGTCATGGCGGATGGGTACCCGTTAGATGAGGGACTCGTGCGGATTGAAGTCAGACGGCACGCCCTGGCGGTGATGGTAAGCCAGCCGGCGCCTGAAGCGCATCTCGAGCCAGAAGTGATCCTTGCATAGAAAATCCTTCCATGGCAAGCGGGTGCGTCCGTACAAGCCTGAAGCAATCGTCCCGGGCGCCCTGGAGCTTCCAGTCCAGTTAGGCAATCATAAGCGTCCGGTTACCTGGCTGGCGGGCATCTCGATCGTTCTGATTGTGTCCATTTTATTCCTACCATTTGATATTCGCTCGGTTTTTTGGCATAGCTTGCAGTCCCAGGCCATTTTGGTAAGCATGCTGTTGATTTTTAGCCTGGTGGCGATTTCATTGGTGTGGTCTACCGGCCAGAAATTAGATGCCTGGGTTTTCCTTACTTTTAATGTGCGCGGATCGCGACCGATCTGGTTGGATCGGATCATGTTGGGTTTCACCCAGGTCGGTAACGGCTTTGCTACCCTGGGGTTTGCCGTGATTTTGCTTTTGGCCAGAGAACGTATCCTGGCCTACGAGCTTATTCTGGGGACTTTGACATTATGGCTGACGGTTGTGCTGGTAAAGGCAATCGTGCGCCGTTCGCGGCCTTATATCAGTTTGACCCAAGCCCGCATTGTCGGTTACCGCGCTCGGGGGCGCTCTTTCCCGAGCGGGCATACCAGCCAATCTTTTTTCATCGCGACCCTGATGGCCCAGCATTTTCACGCCAGCCTTTGGGTGGCATTCCTGCTGTATGCTATTGCTCTGTTGGTCGGTTTGACTCGCATGTATGTGGGGGCGCATTACCCCCGAGATGTAATGGCGGGATCCATCCTGGGCAGTGCCTGGGGGCTGCTGGGGGCGATTGTTGAAGGGTTTGTGCTGATTAAGATCGGGTAAAGCGGATTTTTAGATATTTTATAGATCGTATCAGGGACATAGATAGCTCTTTTCTATTAAGATGAAAATGTATAGGGTAATATAACGGTTGTTAATGGAGAAATACCATGGCACACGAAATTGTCAAAAAGCAGAGTAAACAAACCACTGGTAGGGTCCGTGAGTTGATCAGCAAACCTAGTGTTGAGGATCTGGATAATGCCAATCCTAAACGTGAACGGTTCCTGGCCCACCTTAAAAGCCTGTATGGTTACACCAACGAGAAGGCTATAGACGAATTGGAGAGACTGCTTAAGCAATTCTACAAGATGAATAGGAGCTTAGGCATTAATCGCGCACGGCCAAATATTAAGCATCCACACGCCGACTAGCCTAAAAACAGGTTACAAAAAATATTTTACTGCTCAGCCATGCAAAGGAACGATGGCTTTTCCACAGGGGCTTTAGAAGTTCCCAAAATATCAATTTGCAGAGCCGCGCCAATCGCAAAGGAGAAAGCAATGAAGAAGGAAGTGGGTTTGTGGATTGACCATCGCAAGACGGTGATGGTGACAATCGAAAATGAAGTCGAAGTGACTCGGGAAATAAGATCGAACATGGAGAAGCATGTCCGATTTTCAAGCGGTACCCATTCGAAAGCTTCCAATCATTCACAAGGGTCGACCGCGGAAGATATTCGAGACCGGCAGTTTGGTGACCATCTTGTGGGTTACTATGAGGGGATTATCTCTTTAATTCGGGATGCCGATTCAATTTGGATATTCGGCCCAGGCGAGGCGAAGGTTGAACTCGAAAATCGCCTTAAGCATGCAGAACTCGGAGGACATATCGTAGGTGTTGAAACCGTTGATAAGATGACGGATCAACAAATTGCAGCCAAAGTCCGTGACCACTTTCTAAGATAGTAACTGCTCAGGCCCTGTGAAAAAGCTCTGAATTTGAGGTGTTGGCGCTTATCGGGTAAGCGCCAACACCTCAAATTCGGCATCTTTCTTTGCATGGCTGAGCAGTTACCTGAGATAATGATATTACTGAATGGTCTGGCGACAGCCGTAGCTTTTGGCCTGGCCAAATTGATTTCGAGGGATTACAAAAACCATATGAATGCAAATGATAAACAGCATCGTGCTATATTACAGAACATTGCCCAGCGGGTAATGTTTGAAAGAGGATTACTCCCAAACTTTTCTACCCAAGAACTCGCTGAACTGGGTAGGATTCAGACGCCTGCCGCGGTGAATGGTGAGCCAACCCGCGACCTCAGGGGGCTTCTGTGGGCTTCCATTGACAATGATGACTCTCTTGACCTTGACCAGGTTACCGTGGCTGAGGCAATGCCAGGAGATAAGGTCAAGATCCTGGTTAGCGTGGCGGACGTCGATGCGCTCGTTAAAAATGGGTCAGCCATTAACGAACACGCGCGCCATAATACGACCTCTGTATACACCGCCGCGATGATATTCCCGATGCTTCCCGAAAAGTTATCCACCAACCTCACCTCATTGAATTTCAATGAGGATCGCCTATCCATTGTGGTTGAAATGGTAATCGGTGCAGACGGATCCCTTCAGGATTCGGATGTCTACCAGGCGCGTGTTCGTAATCATGCGAAGCTCGCCTATAACAGTGTGGCATCCTGGTTTGAAGGGCGTGGACCTGTTCCCGAAGCTGTCACTGCCGTCAATGGACTGGATGAGAATCTGCGCATGCAAGACAGGGTAGCCCAACAGATGAAAAATCTCAGGCATGTTCACGGGGCCCTGAGCCTGGAAACCATCGAGGCCAAACCGGTATTTGATGGTGACCAAATCCGCTCTCTCGAAATAGAAGAAAAGAACAGCGCTAAAGAGCTCATTGAGGATTTCATGATTGCGGCTAATGGTGTGACCGCACGATATCTTTCGGCCAAGAAATCCCCTTCGATCCGTCGCGTGGTACGTACGCCAAAACGATGGGAACGAATTGTCGAAATCGCCGCGGATCACAAGTTCAAACTTCCTGAACTCCCAAATTCAAAAGCGTTGGAGGAGTTTCTAATCAAACAAAAGACCGCGGATCCCCTGCGCTTCCCCGACTTATCCCTGGCGGTTATCAAACTGCTGGGAGCGGGTGAATACGTTGCGGAGCTTCCTGATGGGAATGTCGCGGGTCACTTTGGTCTGGCAGTCAAGGACTATGCTCACTCGACGGCTCCAAATCGTCGCTTTTCCGACTTGCTTACCCAACGCTTATTAAAAGCAACCCTGGAAGGTAAGCCTGTGCCCTATAGTAAAGATGAGCTGGACGTTCTGGCGGCTCATTGCACCGAGGCAGAAGATGCGGCGAACAAAGTCGAACGGCAGGTCGGTAAATCTGCTGCCGCGCTTCTGCTTGAATCCCGAATCGGCGAACAGTTTGATGCGATTGTCACGGGTGCATCCGAGAAAGGGACGTGGGTTCGGCTCATCGAAATGCCGGTTGAAGGGAAGGTGGTGCAAGGGTTCGAGGGTATTGATGTCGGCAACCGGATTCGTGTGCAGTTAATGTCTGTAGACGTAGAGAAGGGATTTATCGATTTCAGGAAAACCAGCGCCTCAAAGTAAAAAGGAAGTATAGGTTTTACAAAAGGAAAAGTATATGCAAGGCAAACCTACCAAACCAAGGTTTAATTTATCGGTCACCTCCCTGATCGGGATCGCTCTTGTCGTCTTTTTTGTGTATCGACTGGTAGCCGGTTTCGGTTCAACGGTGAAAGAAATCCCTTATAGTGCGTTCAAGACTGCCCTTAATGGTGGCCAGATCAGCAGCGTGCTTGTGAGCAATACGGGCATCAGTGGAAAGATGAAAGATGGTACGGCTTTTACAGCGGTCCGGGTGGATGACGTCGATCTGACTAAAACCTTGGAAGCTCACCAGGTTGAGATTAGCGGACAATCGGCCAGTAGTGATGGGATTCTGGGTTTTCTATTGGCCTGGATCTTGCCATTGGCCGTGATGGTTGGTTTATGGTTTTTGTTCTTCGGGCGTAACCGGGGTGGCGCCAGCTCGATGGGCAGTATCTTCTCCTTCGGCAAAAGTAAAGCGCGTGTGATAACGGGAGAACAAACCGGGGTGACCTTTAAGGATGTCGGTGGCGCCGGAGAAGCGATCACCGATCTGAAAGAGGTGACAGAATTCCTCAAGAACCCCGTCCACTTCCAAAGACTGGGTGGCAAAATGCCTAAAGGCGTTCTGCTGGTGGGTCCACCCGGCACCGGTAAGACGCTGCTTGCCAGAGCGACGGCAGGCGAGGCTGGCGTACAATTCTTCAATCTGAGCGGAGCCGAGTTTGTGGAGATGTTTGTCGGGGTCGGCGCATCGCGGGTCCGTGACCTTTTCGATCAGGCCAAGAAAAGCGCACCCTCGATTATCTTTATCGACGAGATTGATGCGATTGGGGGCAGACGAGCTGGCGCAGGGGCAATTGGCGTCCACGAGGAGCGCGAGCAAACCTTGAACCAATTATTAGCCGAGATGGACGGCTTTGAAACTGCCCGAGGAGTGATTGTGATGGCCGCCACCAACCGGCCAGAGATTTTGGATCCTGCCTTGCTGCGGCCAGGTCGATTTGATCGCCAGGTGATGGTCGATCTGCCTGACCGTCAGGGTCGCCTCGAGATCATCAATATCCATGCCCGGCAAGTCACTCTGGCTAAAAATGCCAGTCTGGAAGCCGTTGCTCAGATGACCCCTGGTTTCTCCGGCGCTGACCTGGCAAACCTGGTCAATGAAGCCGCTCTGCTGGCATCCCGGAATGGCAAAGAAGCGGTCGATATGACTGATTTTGACGCGGCGTTTGAACGGGTCGTGGCCGGCTCGGAGCACAGGACCCGATCCATCACCTCGAATGAGAAGCGGGTGATCGCCGTACACGAAGCGGGGCACGCGCTAATTGCCAGCCTGATACCAGAGGCGGATAAGGTGCGCAAGGTGACGATTGTCCCTCGTGGGCGAGCGATGGGATATACGATGCAGCTCCCAACGAATGACCGCTACGTATTGGGTGAAAGGGAACTGGCGACCCGCTTGACGGTTCTGGTGGGCGGGCGGGTGGCAGAAGCGCAGGAATTTGGCGAAGCTTCCACCGGCGCGGTGGATGACCTGGCACACGCGACGGACCTGGCGCGGAGGATGGTTACGGAATTTGGCATGAGCCCCATCCTGGGTCCTGTCCGTCTGGCGACAGATATGCAGGCGAACTATCTCAACCAGCAGCTTGGCCTGGATGCGCGGGTCAGCCCGGAGACGGCGACCCTGGTGGATACGGAGACGCGCCGGATAATCGAAGAAGCGGTAGCGGAAGCCAGGAGCATCCTGGAAAACCATCGCCCGGAACTGGATCAACTGGCGGACCTGCTATGTATGCACGAAACGGTCGATGGCTCGCAGATCGACGCCATTCTCGGTAAAATCGAAATTCAAGATCCGGTAACCGTGTTATAGCTTAAGTGAAATAGACCCGAAATTGAGACGTGAGTGTCTACGAAGCACGCACAATCGTCTCGATTTCGGTATCTTTCTTTACGAAGTGAATTCCATTCATGGTTTGTATATAGATATATGTCAATTGCGCCTTTTGTGGGTTATTGAAAAGTGATACTATTCCAATAGGGTTTCTCCAGCCCAACAGCCCATTTCTCGGGTTTTTTGAAAGGCAAATGGATTAATTAATCATGGCCCGATCGCTTGTCCCCGCAATTTTCATGGATCGGGATGGCGTATTAATTGAAAACCAGTCTGATTATGTAAAGACCTGGTCCGAGGTTGAAGTTTATTCCACGGCGTTGCAGGCTTTGGCCGACATCAGCTTCAGCCAGTATAAAATAGTGGTGGTCACGAACCAGGCAGCCGTGGCTAAAGGGTTGACCACGCTGGATGAGGTCAATAGGATCCACCGGCACTTACGTTCCGATGTAGAATCCGCGGGTGGGCGGATTGACGCTTTCTATGTATGCCCTCACCAGCCGGAAGATGGCTGTGAATGTCGCAAACCCAAACCTGGGATGCTCTTCCGTGCAAGCCGGGAGATGGACATCGATCTGGCCCAATCCATTATGATTGGCGATGCTCTTTCCGACCTACAGGCGGGTAAGGCGGCGGGCGTCAAGACTCGCATTCTCCTGATGAGTGGACGGGGTAAAGAACAGATCGCTTTACCCCAAATGGAAACTTTAAAACCTTTCCTTGTGTTTAATGATCTGAAACAGGCTTGCGCTGTGATCGTGACTCGTTTGAATGAGGCCCGAATATGATGTGTTCGCGGGTGCGAAGTACCCGCGAACACATCATATTCGGCAATTTCCACCTCCTGGTCAATATGAAAGGTAGGAAGCATGTCCAATCAATCTGATGGGTTAACCAATTTATCCGATGCATTCAGACACCCGATGGCGGAGTTTTCTCCAGTTCCGATCTGGTGGTGGAGCGGCGACCGTTTGGAAAGAAAACGCCTTCGGTGGCAGCTCGAACAGTTTGTCGCCGGTGGAATTCACAACCTGGTGGTTCTCAATCTGGCGCCTACCGGACCGCTTTTTGGCAGTGACCCGGACGATCCGCCTTTCTTATCTGAAGCGTGGTGGCAAATATTCCGGGATGTGTGTTCCGATGCCCGCGAGCTGGGTGTGCGGCTTTGGTTTTACGACCAGATCGGTTTTTCTGGCGCCAATCTCCAGGCGGGTCTTGTGCGTGACACTCCCACGTTTGCCGGCCAGTGGCTGGGGAGCGCTGTAATCGAAGGGATTGGGCAGCTTGAGCTGGACTGCCCGACGGAGGGCGAGCCACTTGCGGCAGTTGTCACCTGGCCGGGAACGGGGGTGACCCAGACGATCGCTGGACCTAAACGGCACGTGGTTGACGAACAGCACGGGCTTCGACGTTTCCGGCTGGTTTACGCGGTCGATCGCGGGTTTGATTACTTCAATCCTGCCGCGTGCGCAAAGCTACGTGACACGATCCATGGAGAGTTTGAACGCAGGGTGGGCGATTATTTCGGCGACGTGATCGTCGGTTCCTTTCAAGACGAGCTGCCTCCCATGCCTTCCTGGGGATCCAATTTCTTAGCATCTTTCAACTCGAAGAACGGTTACGATCTGGCAAAAAAAATAGGTCTGTTGTGGGAAGGAAATACCGATGAGGCCAGGCGGGTCAGGGTCGATTATCAGGCGACTCGGGCTTCCTTAGCTGAAACAGCGTTCTTCAAGCCATTATTCGATTGGCATGACGGACATGGGTTGGTGTGTGGGTTTGATCAGACCGATCCAACCCGGGCGGGAGAACCGGTTGCGTGTATCCGCCTTTATGCGGATTACCTGAAAACCCATCGCTGGTATGGCGCACCGGGAAGTGATCACCACGGAGATGCAAAAATCCACAGTTCTCTGGCCCATCTTTATCACCGGCCTCGGACCTGGATCGAGTCATTTCATAGCAGTGGGTGGGGTGGGACACTGGAAGAGACTTTTGACTGGCTCATCCCCTGGTTGCGGGCTGGGGCAAACCTGTACGACCCCCACGCGGTTTATTACAGCACACGCGGGGGTTGGTGGGAATGGGCGCCGCCATCCACCTGTTGGCGCCAACCCTATTGGCGGCATTACTCGATATTCTCTGGGGCGGTCAGTCGTCTATGCTTCATGCTCACCCAGGGTGAACACGTGTGCGATATTGCGTTGCTTTACCCAACCACGACCGTTCAGGCAGACACCACCCCGGATGGCCCTAACCAGGCCGCCCAAACCGCTCATGATATCTACCGATCCTTAGTCGGAAGGATGAAATGGTACAACCCATCGACGGGCGTGTTGGATCAAGACCGTCGTGATTATGACATTATCGACGATGATTCGCTGCAACGGGCCGAGGTCGGCTCGGGATTGATGCGGATCGGCGGGGAACAATACCAGGCAATCATTTTACCTGGTTTGGTTACCTTGGAGGCTGCTTCCGTCGAAAAACTCAACCTTTTTGTGGAAAAGGGCGGTTTATTAGTTGCGGTAAGTCCTCTGCCTGAAACAACCGTTGGGGATGACCCGCTGCCCATGGCGCAATTAAGAAAGTTGTTCGAGGCTGGGCAGGCATTAACCGTGGCTTCTCCGGATGCCCTGCCGGTGGTTTTAGGACGGTTACCCCGCCGGGTCGATGCGCCTGTTCCAACCTTACTACGCAAGGTTAATGGGCATGATATTTTGTTCGTTCCAGCCGCCGCGCCTAATGCGACGAAAATAGATGCTTCCACGAATTGGCTTGCGACGAAATATGACTTTGATCCCGCCCGGTATGCACGAAAAATGACGATCCGCATCCGGGGAACCCAGGGATCCCCTCAACTCTGGAATCCCCTGGACGGATCACGGCAAGCCTTGAAGTCCCGTACCCATGGGGATACCGTTGAGGTCGATATCCCTTTTGACGAATTTCCGGCGGCGTTAATCGTTTGGGATGGACCCGGCGAGCCATTGCCCGTTGTGGAGGGGCGTCCATCTGAAACGATTTTGGCGACCCTCGGGGATTGGCAAGCCCTGCTCGAACCGACCATGGATAACCGTTTCGGCGATTTTAGCTTACCCGCAAAGGCAGGTGAATTTCCCGTTCAGACGTGGCGGTTCGAACAGCTCGCGAACCCACCCGGGTCAAAGGATGAGGGTTCAGCAGCCGTTGAGGCCACTTATGGTCCTTATGGCTGGTGGATTGGACCCCGATCGAATGGAGAATTGCCACCACCAGCGGCATCATGGCAGAATGCTTTGGGCCAGCCGGGATGGAAACCAGCCGTTTATTCACTGCAAAGAGGGATTTCGCATGACCCAATCCACATGGCAACGTTGGGGCCTAAGGGTCACGTTCCCCACGAGTTCCTTGCGTTTGGCAAGGTCACCCCGGGACAAAGCGTCCGTTTCCGCACATCAGTCCGGTCAACCAGTGTACAAAGCCTTTACCTGGCTCTGGATGCCAATGCCGCGAAACGCGCCTGGATCAACGGCAAAGACCTGGGTCCTGATTCAAATGGGTACCAGTGGCTGGTCCCGGTTACCTTGCAACCCGGGATAAACCTTGTGGAGTGGGAGCTGATCGCTGACAGTCCGATCGACCTGCGTGCTGCCTGGGCATTGGTCATCAGCACTGAGCATTATATTGCCCCCGAATGGTTATCGGCCCCTGGCCTGCCGGTGCGGGACTCAATGCTGCGTTTTTCGGTCCACTTCGATCTCTCCTTTGAGCCTGAAAGCGCCGTCGTGCAAATAGGCTCTGTTAATTCGGCCAGCCCTTGTCGTGTGCGGGTCAACGGGTCTGAGGTAGGTCGGTTTGGCGGTTTTGACCCTTATGAAGGGACGTTACGCCTCCAAAGTTATGCGACCCCTGCTTTCCACCGGGGGACCAATCAGGTGGTGGTAGAGATCCATGATCTTGGCAAGCCCTTGGCTGTCCTTTTAGACGCGCGCATCACAAGCCACGGCGGCGAAGAGTGTATCCTGGTCAGCGACAGGTCCTGGCGTGTGCAGCGGGATGCTTTGCCTGACGAACAGGTAATTTTGCGCCGGAAGGAATCGGTCGCCTCTCAGTGGTCTATCCCGGCCGCCGACCCTGCCTCCTTATGCCTGTGGAGACGACCGCATCCATTATCCGGGGTGAGTTGGTTGGAAGGGGATCAAGGGGATGAAACCGTCCTCTCCATCGTGCCTGACGCATTCGCTCAAACCACCAGAACCGAGTGGTTCCGCTGGAAACTTCCCCCCGGTGTGACGTCAATCCATCTGCCGTTGCACGGAAGTGCCCGGATCTGGATCGATGGAGTCGAACTGCCAATCCATAACGGACACGTCTCCCTTCCTATGAGTTCCTTAGCACAGCGTTCGGCCTTACTGGAAGTAGTCCCTGAGGCCGGATACTCTGGTGGGAGTGTTTTTGACGCCCCGGTCCGTTATGGCCATCAAAGAGGGAAGATCGAGCTCGGAGATTGGAAGGAGCGCGGGCTGGAGTCCTATTCGGGAGGGGTGCGATACCTGGCAAGTTTCGACGCTGGCGCAAAGTTGGATGGCCAGGTAACCCTGGATCTTGGCCGTGTGCGCGGTACGGCTGAAGTGTGGATCAATGGCACTGCCATCGGAGCTCGGGTGCTCTCGCCATATCGTTTTGATATGACCCAGGTGATTAAACCCGGTTCAAACACTCTTGAGGTGCTGGTATGCAATACACTTGCTCCTTACCTCAGCTCTGCCAGCCCCACCCACTTCATCCTGTCTGGGCAAGATAGTTCCGGGCTTTTTGGACCGGTAACCATCAAGAAAACTCAATAAGGTGAATTCAAGACGTAAAAAGAACAAATCTCAAGCTCCCGGCTTCCTTTGATCTGTCATTGCGAGGCTTTGCGAAGCAATCCAGATTGCTTCGCAAAGCCTC
>DAIQPZ010000246.1:0-3172 GCA_036787065.1 Anaerolineaceae bacterium | reverse complement strand
TCGATTATATCCAGAACCGCCTGACCGAAAACATCTTTGCCGACTTTACCAATCAGACAGGTGGATATACCCAGTCGGTGCAGAGCTAGTCCCGTGTTGGAAACCGATCCCCCAGTACAAAGCGTTGCATCACCAACTTCAACCAGCCGCCCCGGTTGGAAAGCTTGCGCGAATCCCTCAGCATTGAGCGTGCTCAAATCTGGAATAATATCCAGACAAATATGCCCAGCAACCACCGCGGAAATTTCTCTCATACAACCTTCGCCTGGTAATACTTAGCGTAATCACTTACCAACAGAACTAATGTTTCTTCACCTTCCTCAATTGTTGGGAAGCGTCCAATCGACTGAAAAAAGCTGTTATCGTGATTATCGTCGGTCACCAACGAAACCTCACCTGCCAAAAACGGTAATATCCCAACCTAAGGAATTCTCTTCAATCTCGCTCACCTCAACATTTTTTTCTGCCAATCCTGCGCATTCTAATAAGCAAAGGGGGTAGGTAAAAACCTTGTGCTCGGATGAAAGCGTCGGCAGACCGGTTGATAGCATTGATTTTCCGAACGTTTCATGATTGCTCCTGTGGGAGGAATATAATCTTTGCTAGATTATAGCCTCGCTTTACAGTTGGAGCAACCTTTGCAGGTTTACGAATCGAGAATAGAAACGGGGTGGCGTTCGCGTGAAGTCCGAAAGATCTGCAAGGCCACTGGAGCATGCACATGGGGAATGGCCTCTCCTCGACTGGACCGTCCATCCAGACGCCAAATCTTCGATTGGTCAACCTTCGAGGCCGGGCATATCGATGTGACCATTGCCTGCATGGGCCTTTCCCGCCTGGTGGAAGGCGAGGAAATGCCTTTCTACCCTGCAGATATTTGCTTTCCGGTTCGTGTACCTGGCGGCATGAAACAAGCGCAGATCCTGTTTATTCTGGTGGATACTTCAGCGGGTAGGGTAAATCTGACGCACCCTGCTACAATAGACGTTCCATGCCAACACGGGCTCAGGGAAAAAGTTTTATAATCCAGGATCATTATCACGCCGCTGGGCGGAGTGCCCCACAAGAAACCGGCGGGGAAATTAAAGGAATGCATGCTGAAGCGTTACCTCCACATTGATCTGAACCAGACCGACGATCGCAACGCCCTATTCCTGGTAGTTGAGATCTTCTGGGCTGCCTTCCTGAGCAGCGCGGCCGCCTTCAACGGTATCATGGCGGTACGCCTGGGGGCTTCCAACGAGGATATCGGCTTACTCAGCTCGATTCCGGCCCTGTTGGCGATTGCCATATCTATCCCATCCGGGCGATTCTTACAGTCGCGAACTCAGAAGAAACCCTGGATCCTGTGGAGCCTGGCCATCAACCGCACCAGCTATCTGCTCCTGGCGCTGGTACCGCTGCTCAAGTTTTTCGGCCTGCCGGTCGGGCAAATTGCTGTCTGGCTGCTGATCCTGATCAGCATCCCGGCCCAGTTTTTCAACATCGGCTTCGTGCCCCTGCTGGCTGAGGCAATCCCCGAAGAGCGGCGGGCGGCGGTATTCTCCGCCCGCAACATCGTACTGAGTGTCACGGTCAGCATTCTCACCTACCTGGCCGGCTTTTGGCTGGATAAAGTGCTCTTCCCGGTCAACTACCAGATCCTATATGCCTTCAGCTTTGGGGCTTCGATGCTTAGCCAGTATTTCCTGGTCAAGATCAGCGTGACCGAGGCCGCTCCGGTGCCCCCTTCGCCGCCCGCCCATCGCTCGCTGGGACAGCGCCTGACCGCTTTCTGGCAGCCTTTCGTTGGGCAGCCCCAGTTTACGCGCATCGTGCGCAATACCTTAATGTACGGAATGGGGATTTGGATGGCAGCTCCCCTTTACGTGCTGTTCTTTGTCAAATCCCTGGGAGCCAACGAGGCCTGGATCGGCCTGAACGGCACGGTATCCGGGGTCGCCAATATCTTTGGTTACATGTTCTGGCGCTGGGCGATCTCGCGTTGGGGCGAGCCGCACATCCTCAAGCTGACCATCCTATGGGCCGGCTTCACCGCCCTACTGATCGGCCTGTTTGACAACTTGACCCTCACCCTGGTGGTGACGGCCGTCAACGGCCTGATAACGCCGGGACTTAACCTGGCCCACTTCAACACCTTTCTCAAGGTTATCCCCGCCGATCGCCGTCTCGAGTACCACGGTCTTTATTCAACTATCATGAATGTCGGCGCTTTCGTTTCGCCGCTGATCAGCGTCGCTTTGGCCGGGGTGGTCGGTCTAGGCCCGATGCTGATGGTTTGCGGGGTGCTGTGCATCCTCGGGTCGACTTCGTTCTGGTGGTGGCCGGTGGGGCCAGTAACACAGACCTGACAGGTCATTCGTTAATCCGGCCAGCACCGGAAAGGCGTTTTTTTACCAGGGATTCCGTCAGTGATGTTTCCGCAAGGTACAGGATACTGTTCCAACGGTGATTGACCGCTCCTAATTTAGACAGCAATGGAGATAAAGAAGAGCTCCTCCCACCACGGGCGGCGGTTAAAAAGTCACCAACCGCTTATGGGCCAAACATATGAATTATGTCTCTTAGGGATTTACCGCCGAAGGGGTCCCCGGATTAAGGGGTGTGACCCCGGATACGGGGTCACACCCCTTAATCCGTGATTACACACGGGGATTCCCAAAGAACCGGACTAGCTGAATGCATAACTTGTCTGCTATTTACGCGTAAATTTACCAGCTGGCCAGCCTGAGGTGCGGCTGGGCTTCTGCTCGCGGGGGTAAGAGATGTCGGTTTTTGGGAATTGAATAACGACAATGAAACCGGCAGCCGCCAATCATTGTGTTATTTCTTTCCCAGGGTAGGAATGTAACGGGAGTCTGGCAGGCATTGCCCGCCAGACTCCCTAAAACACACTTATTTCTTCTTTAGCACCAACAGTCCGTTGGTGGTTTCAGAAACTACGTATCCAGCCGGAACCGCATCCAATGCACCTTCCTTTTTTTCTTTTGCGAAGAAGTAAAGGGTTGCTTTTTTGCCAGTGGATGTGATGCGGGTTTTTCCGTGCAGAATATAGGTGACGCCCTTGGAATTCTTATGTGTAAAAGCCATGAAATTCTCCTTTTGACACTGCTTGAGATATGTTGATATTTTGTACCAATAAATAATACCATTAATTAGAACATTTAAGGGG
>DAIQPZ010000021.1:0-26371 GCA_036787065.1 Anaerolineaceae bacterium | reverse complement strand
AGAAACTCGGCCGAAGGACGGCCTCCATAACGGAATGACAACTGTGGGGGAGTAGCAGAATCCATAAACACCGCCTGGATATTCTCAATGCGGGCCAGGTTGACCGGCGGCGAGTCCGCGCATTCGCCGGCTGATGCGAGCAATCCCGTCACGGCTTCAGCATCACTTTAATGGATTCTTTCGCCTCGTGGACCATCTGGAAAGCTTCGTTGAAACGTGCCAGGGGTAATTCGTGTGAAACAATGTCGTCCGCTGGGATCTGGCCTTTGATGATCATCTCCATCGCCAGCGGGTAGCAGAACGGGCCGAGGTGCGCGCCGTGGATGTTGAGTTCCTTGGTGTCGCCGATGATGGTCCAATCCGTGGTGGTCGAGCCGTTGAAAACGCTGAATTCCACAAAGGTGCCCAGGCGGCGGATCATGCGCAGCCCCTGTGGCACCGCCTGGGGATTGCCAGTCGCTTCGATATAGACATCGCAGCCATAACCGTCGGTCAGTTTGCGCACTTCATCCACCACGTCGACCTCGTCCGGGTTGAGCGTCAGGTCCGCCCCACACTTCTTCGCCACTTCCAGGCGGTTAGGATGCAGGTCCAGCGCGATCAGGCAGCCGGGATTTTTTAAACGCGCGGCGGCTACCATGCCCAACCCCAGCGGCCCACAGCCCGCCACCACCACGGTGTCGCCCAGCTCGATCTGCCCGCGCTGCACGGCGTGGATGGCGCAGGCCAATGGCTCGATGTAAACTGCCTGGCGTGGCGTGATCAGCCTGGGAACCTTATGGTTGATCGCGTCTGCCGGGAAGCGCATATACTCCGCCATTGCGCCCGGGGTGCGCTGGCGGAAGCCATATACATCGTGTTTCCGGTCGCACATCCAGTACTGCCCACGCTTGCAAAAACGGCATTCCCAACATGGGACGATCTGTTCGGAAATGGCCAGATCGCCCAGCGCCAGCTTGTATTTCTGCCCGGCGCCCTCCCCCAGGGCAACCACTTCGCCGACAAACTCGTGCCCTGGGGTGACCGGCGGCTGGCAATACCCCTCGCGGTGTTCGTCACCCCAAAACAGCGCCGCGCCCGCGTGGCACTTGGCATCACCGGCGCAGATTCCTGCCCCCAACACTTTGACCAGCACTTCACCTGGACCAATTTCAGGGACCGGGATTTCTTCCAGGCGGTAGTCGTGCGGGGCATAGCAAATGACACTCATCATGTTTTTGGGTAAAACCTCGCGTTCAACTGACATGGCACTTTCCTCCACAAGAAAGAATAAACGACAGATCACAACTTCTCAGTATCAGTAGATATTTTTTGGGTCTTTGGGAATTGCCGTGGTGAATCCCCAAAATGGGGCCCATTCCATGGGAATTCCTGGAGAACCTATTTTTTTATGGACCTGAACCGTTATAATAAATCATAGCACACATCGGCGGGTAATGAAAAACGATACTCATTCCCCATTCATTAAAATATAGCCAACATAACGGGATGTGGTATGATCACACCCATTGATCCTGGCGATCTGGTCAAGCACGTTTGCTTACCAGGCGATAGAAATATGTTTCTAAATGGAGCCCCTATGGGATCAACCCGTATGCCGGTCTTATTTATTGGGCATGGCAGTCCAATGAACGCCATCGAAGACAATGAATTCAGCCAAGCCTGGCGCGAGGTTGGAAAAAGCTTGCCGCGTCCCAAAGGGATTGTGGTCATCTCAGCCCACTGGGAAACTCAGGGGACTTTGGTGACGGTGATGGATAAACCGCGCACCATCCATGATTTTTACGGCTTCCCCCGCCCATTATTTGAATTCAACTACCCTGCGCCAGGAGACCCGGTTCTGGCGGAGCACATCAGCAATTTAGTTAAAACCAGCGATGTCAACCCCGATCTGCAGTGGGGCCTCGATCACGGTTCGTGGTCTGTTCTGGCGCGCCTGTTCCCCGAAGCTGACATTCCGGTGGTCCAGATGAGCCTTGACCGGGCACAGGGCTTACCTTTTCATTATGAGTTGGGTCGCCAACTGCAGGCCTTGCGCGATGAAGACGTATTGATTATCGGCAGCGGAAACGTGGTCCACAACTTGCGCATGATGGTCTGGGAAGAACGGATTTATGATTGGGCCGCGGATTTTGACAGCAAGATCAAACAATGGATCCTGGAAGGCGATTCTGATTCCATCATCCATTACGAGAAATATGGACACCCGGCGGAATTGTCGGTCAACACCGAAGAACATTACCTGCCCCTGCTTTATGTTTTAGGTCTCAAGCACCCTCAAGATACGATTAGCTTTTTTAACGAGAAAGTGTGGGGCGGTTCCCTCTCCATGCGTTGTGTTCAGTTTAGCGCTTAAAACACCCCAGAGTCTGCCGTCTGTAACACTAAATTTCCTCACAAGACGTTATCTTGCCGCGATTGGCATAATAGTTGCATTTAAATTGGTTTATAGGGTGTTCAAGCTTTGACCCAATTCCAATAATGTTACCTTCCCGTTGCCAGATTATGGCCAAACAAACCTCACGCATAGGCTTCATCCTGCTTTTTTTCGCGCTGATCAGCCCAGGTAGCAGGGTTCAATCATCGACGGTTCAACCCCAAAAATACTTCAATTATTTTCCCATTATCGCTAACCCAGCCTACACTTACCTGCCGCTGGTGATGATGCCCGACCCGCTTCCCTTATGGCTGGGTCCGGATGGTGGAACCGTGGTCGCGCTGGTGATTGATCCCCAACAGTCAAATACCATGTATGCGGGGAGTTGGGGCGCCGGGGTTTTCAAGAGCACGGATGGGGGTATTTCATGGCAGCCAGCCAACTCTGGATTGGGCAACCTGTATATCAATTCTCTGGCGATCGATCCGACCCATTCGTCCGTTGTGTATGCCGGCACGTACCGGGATGAAGTCTATAAAACGACGGATGCGGGCCAGACCTGGTTTCAAGCCAGTCGGGGAATTGTGAATGGAGCGATTGTTTATGCGATTGCGGTTGACCCAACCAACTCTCAACGCCTGTATATCGGCACACGCGGTCCCGATTCGAATAGCACCGCACCATGGTACGGCGTGGTATATCGTAGTACGGATGGCGGGGCCAGTTGGGTGGGCGCTTTGACCAATATTGGCGGAACCGCCCAACAGGATTGGGTCTATTCGATATCCGTTCTACCCCAAAAAACCAGTGAAATCCTGGTGGCATCGCACGAGCACGGGCCCTTTCTCAGCACCGATTATGGGGTGACCTGGCAGGCGGTCATTAGCGGCATCGATGATTTATCTGGGCGCGCCGTGGTTTTTGACCCGCGCTATGCTTCTCCCGCTACGGCCTACTTTGGCGTCTGGCACCACAGCGGCGTCTTTAAAACTACAAATGATGGAAAAAGTTGGACAGTCAAAGCCAGCGGAGTGAATTCAGCCCGCATCTTCAATCTGGCCGTTGATCCGGCCTCACCCTCGACCCTGTATGCTGCGACCTTTGGCAGCGGTGTACTAAAAACGACCAACGGCGGGAATGCCTGGGCATCGGTTGGCCTGCAATCTTCCGACTTGTATGCTATCGCGGTCAATCCACAAAACCACACCACTTTGTTCGCGAGTACCTCGGGCAATGGCCTTTTCAAAAGTACGAACAGCGGGGGATCCTGGTTTGCCAGCCAACACGGCTTAACCAACACCGATTCGACCGCGGTGATCTCCCGTCCGGATGATGCTAACACCCTTTTAATGAGCACCTTTGGAAGCGGGATCCTGATCTCCCGAGATGGCGGCGTAAACTGGTCGCCCATCAATAACAACCTCAGCGATATGTTTGTGCATACCCTGGTGGAAAATCCGGCCAATCCGAACCTGTTCTACGCTTTGACCGACACGGGTGGGCTATTCCGCCTGGATGCCTCTGCCGACGCCAACTGGTCGAAAGTCACCGACGATGTCCCCGCACCGGCGAACACCCAGCTGGCTTATGGTTTCGACCACCCCTTTGCCAATCATGCCCCGGCAATCGATGACTTACCCGATAGCTATGGCCCCCGCGCCATGGAGACCCTGCCTTCCAGTGTGCCGTTGTTGGCCATGGTTTTTGCTCCATCCAACCCGCAGACGGTTTACCTGGGCACATCTGGCGCAGGCATCTATAAAAGCACGGATGGAGGAGCGCATTGGAATGCCTCGGGTCTTGCCGGCTTTACCGTGTGGGGACTGGCGGTTGATCCGGACGATCCCAACCGGTTGTACGCGGCTACCAACGTTAATGGCGTGGTTAAGACCAGCCTGGATGGGGGCGCCAACTGGAAAGACAGCAGCCTGCCCAGCGGGTTGACGGTGTATACCGTCGTTGCTTCGGCGGCTGAACCTGCCACGATCTATGCGGGCACGAGCAGTGGGGTTTATCGGCTGGTCAATCAAAGCAGCTGGACGGTAATAGGACTGGAAGGGCAGCAGGTCACTGCCCTCGCCACCCATCCAACCAACAACCGGCGGTTAATTGCCGGCACAGCAAGCGGCGCAGCCTACACAGACGATGACGGCGCCACCTGGTTTACTGCCGAGACTGCTCTTTCTGGCCTGACCATCCAATCGATCAGTTTTTCCCTGGCGGATCCACTTTACGTTTATTTCAGCACCAAAACCAGCGGCGCTCTGAAAATTTTCATCCGTTGATCAGGATGAGGCTGCCACTGCGGTAATAGCTTTGCGGCGTGCCAGGAAACCTTCCAGGGTAAAGATCATTAACGCGATCCAGATGATGCAAAAACCAATCAGGCGTTCAAAGGTAAAAGGTTCGCCATACACGAACACCCCCAGCAAAAACTGCATGGTGGGCGTGATGTATTGGAGCAGGCCCACCATGGTAAGCGGTATGCTGCGTGTGCCCGCCGAAAACAGCAGCAGCGGCACGGCGGTGACCACACCCGTAAAAGCCAACAACAGGGTTGTTTTTACCCCGGCGTGCCAGAAAGCCCCCGAGCCCTGAACTTGCATGAAAACCAGGAAACCCAGGGCCGGTAAACTGACCATGGCAGTCTCTACGGTTAATCCATAGAGCGATCCCAGGGGGGTTAACTTTTTCATCAGCCCATACAATCCAAAAGAGAATGCCAGCGTCAGCGGGACCCATAACGAAGAACTGCGGCTGAGGGTGAGATAAATGACACCTGCCGCGGCTATTCCAAAAGGGACCCACTGCCAGGGACGCATCTTTTCCTTCAAAAAGATGACCCCGAGCAGTACGCTGACCAGTGGGTTGATGAAATAGCCCAGGCTGGCCTCAACGACGAAACCCGCGTTAACCGACCAGACATATGTCAGCCAATTGATCGATAATAATACCCCGGCGATCAGATAAACTCCCACAATGCGGGGTGAGAGCTGGGCGCGAAATTTGCCAAATTGCTTAAGTGCCAGGATGACCAGCACCAGGAACAGCAGAGACCAGACGATGCGATGGCTCACAATCTGGATCGCGGGGACGTTATCAATGGCTTTAAAGTAAAGCGGGAAGATCCCCCATAATAAATAAGCAGCAGCGGTGTAGAGAATACCTTTATTCATTTTTTAACCATTTCAGCGATGGAATGAACCCTTGAGGAAACACAAGGCGCAATTATAAACCCGATTTCCGGTCCCTGGCTAAGCATACGGGCAATCGTCTGGCTGCATCAAAAATTTTCAACCACCTCGACCATCTTCCCATAATTTGCGTAAGCCAACGCCGACAGCTCACGCCCGTAGGGACAGGAGGAAGGCATCAAGACAAACCCGCGCCCGGAGCCCGCGGTCCCTTCCTGGAGGGCCTGGATAATTTTTTGTTCAAATGCCGCCGTGGGCAAATTTTCCAGATCGCTCGCCTCCAGGTTTCCAAACAGGACCAGATCCTTGCCAAAATGCTGCCTGACATAAGCTAATGATATGTCGCCCTGTGGGGGCGGTTCCAACGGATCCAGGCCGCTGCATCCGGTAGAGACGATCAAATCTAAAATCGCCTTCAAACGTCCGTGCGAATGCATCCTCGCGTAACCGCCATGGCGCTGGATTGCCGCGACCATGGGGGTATCGTAACTCACGACGTATTCTTTGAATAATGCCGGAGGCAAAAAAGGCGGGGAGGCATACTCCGGGCCATAAATCCGCCACAGGCGTCCGGGGAGTGCACGCGCGACTGCATCTGTTTTGTAATAAAGCTGTTCGGCAAACCGTTCCAGTAAGGCATGAAACAATCTTTGCTCGGTCATGGCGATCACCGTATAGGTCGCCATATCAAAAAGTGCGGCGGCCAGGCACAGCGGATCGGGCGTATCGATCATCACAATGCCGCTGTCGCCCAATTCCGCCTCAGCCCGCAAGACTCCACTCACAACCGGCTCCCCGCCTGGGGAATGCACTGGCAGCGCCAGGTAGGCCTTTAAGTCAGCCACGTTTTTTAACAGGTGCTCGATCTCCCAATCGGTCGCCACATCACGGTCACGCCGGCTCAACGAAGTGAGCCGGCGGCTGCCCACCAGGACCGTCCGGCGAGTAAACCGGCTGGCGTGATCGCCGGTACCCTGCCAGGTCGTGACGGCCTCGACTGGATGGGTGGGTTGACCGGTGAACTCGACACTGCGCATGACAATCCGGTCGGTTTTTTCTCTTGCCAATTCAATTAATGGGATCCAACTGGGATGTGAGTAAATATTATACGGATCGGTGTCCTGGGTATGCTCATCCAACCCGTTGATCTCATAAAAGGACACCGGCACGCGGTCGACGGTTTCGCCGCGTATTGCCGCCATTAATCGCTCACGTCGATTCATTAATACGCAATTATAGTGGTGTTTTCAATTTTGTTCTCGGTTAAAATTGGACTCAATTCGATTTCTTCCGAATAAAAAACGAATGGGCTGCGTTATATAAGTAGGATTGTTACTGCTCAGACCCGTGTGAAGAAGACCCGAATTTGAGATGTTCGCGGGTGATTCGCACAATCAAACATCTCAAATTCGGCAACTTTCTTTACATGGATGAGTAGTAATAGGTGGAATAACAAAAAGAGCCAAAAGGGAATAGACGGGACCGGTAATGATGGACGGGGCGGACGATAACCAATTGATCGAGCTGGCGAAGAATGGCGACCGGGAAGCTTTTAACGAGCTGGTTTGTCGCCATCGCGTGGGCGTGATCAACGTCATTTACCGCATGTGCGGTGACCCCAGCCTGGCGGAGGACGCCGCTCAGGTCGCGTTCATCCAGGTATGGAAGCATTTACCTGGTTTCACCCCGCGCACTACTTTTAAGAGCTGGTTGTACCGCATCGCGATTAATGCTGCCCTGGATGGCCTGCGCCGAAACAAACCCACCGTAGCCATCGACGATCTGCCATTGGCATCCAGAGAAGAAAAGGTAGAAATTGCCCTTGAACAGCGGGAGCGCATGCGCATGGTGCGTAAAGCGGTCCATGCCCTGCCTGAAGCCTGCCGGGCGGTGATTATCCTGCGCGAATACGAGGAACAATCCTACCAGGAAATTGCCACGACCCTGGAAATTCCCATCGGCACGGTGATGTCTCGGCTGGCTTACGCGCGCAAATTGTTGGCGCAGCGCTTGAACCCGGTTTTGGAGGAAGCATGAACGGTCATGTCGAACAGTGGATAGGCGCTTATCTGGATGGTGAATTACCTCCCCAACAAAGACGGCAGGTTGAGACCCACCTGGAGGGGTGTTCAAAATGCAGCGAGCTAATCAATCAAGCGCAGGCGCTTTCCAGCTTGCTGCGTGAAGCGCCCCCGGCGGTTGGTCTGAAACCTGAACGCCAGTTTGTGGCTGAAATTGGGCTGCAGCTCGACCGGCAGCCCGCGCAGGTCAACCGCTGGGGCCAGGTTCTTCAGTTGGGATGGCTGCTCATCCCGGTGGGTCTGTGCCTGGCTGTCGTCTTTTTCGAGACACTGTTTGTGATCAGCCTGTTAGTCCAATTCATCCCTGGCCTCAAAGAAATGGTGACCAGCCAGGTGGCATTCCTGCCTATCCTATCATTGACCTTGCCGGAACCGGTCAGTGGATTGTTAAATTTATTTGGATTTTTTAATGTTTTTGAATGGAACTGGCTGACCGGCCTGTTAAGGCTGGGAAGTATCAGCCTTTTATATCTTGGGTGGCTGGCAAGCTGGTGGGTGCGCAACCAGGGCGACAGATCAACCCTGGCAATATCTCAAAGGAGTCAATAATATGAACCACATGCAAATCTTAAAAAGAGCCTGGGCCATTTTATGGAGTTACCGGGCGTTATGGATCTTCGGGATCATCATTGCGCTGACCTCTGCCGGTTACAGCGGTAGTAGCAACGGCGGCGTGGGCAGTAGTGGAGGAACGAGCCAGCCATCCGGTACTTTCACCCTGCCGAACAATCTGCCTCCTGAGTGGAACCGCCTGAACATTCAGATGAATGAGTTTTTTAACCACGGTATCACACCCCAAATCGAAGCCATAATAATCGGAGTTGTGATTGGATTGATCTGCCTGGCACTTTTGATCGGGATCATCCTGCGCATCGCTAATTATGTGAGCCAGGTCGCCCTGATCCGCATGGTCGATCACCTCGAAAGCACGGGTGAAAAACTATCCTGGAAGCAAGGGGTGCGCCTGGGGTGGTCGCGCTCTGCCTGGCGGTTGTTCCTGATCGATCTGATTATCTACGTGCCATTTACTCTCGTGATACTCATCCTTTTCGGCTGCGCGGCCATCCCGGTGCTCATCGGCTTTCTGGCCGGAACTACTCCCACGATCCTGGGCATCATCGGTACGATTGGCCTGTTTTTCTTGTTCCTCTTCCTGATCTTCCTGGCCAGCCTCGTTCTGGCCTTGTTTATGGAAGTGATCCGCCGGGTCTGCGTGATCCAAGAAAAGGGCGGGATGGAGTCAATCCGGGTGGGCTGGCGCTTAGTCCGCCAGAACCTTAAAGATATCTTCCTTATGTGGCTGATCCTGCTTGGTATCCGAATCGGATATGGACTTGTGCTCATCCCAATCACCCTGGTGATGGTCCTGGTAGGGATCCTGGTTGGCGGCGGGGTTGGGCTGCTGTTCTACTTTGGCGTGCACGCCCTGTCTACGCTCATCATAGGCATCGCGGTCGCCGTGACCATCGGTCTGGTCATCTTCATCGCCATTCTCTCTATCCCCTTGCTCTTCTTAAATGGCCTGCTCCAAACTTACCTTTCTACCTCCTGGACCCTGGCATATCGGGATATCAGCCCTGTCTTTCCGGGCGTATCCGAACCAACCCTCGGACCAATCCAACCGGATGATGCCTTATCCAACCCCTGATAAAGCAGGCTGCTTCTTTCCTTCCCTGTCCGCGGTCATTCAAGAACCGCGGGCCGGGAGGGTACTCTGAATTATTTGTCTTGGCTCAAACCTGTTATTCTCCATTCCAACGTCAGTGCGTAGTCTTTAAACCCGATCCCTCGCCAGAACTTAATTCCAACTTCATTACGTCACAATACCTCAATCCTTAAGCGTCGTTGGACCCACACATTTGCACGCAGCCAGTCGATGCTTACCATTCCCACCCCTGGCGCCGGTAGTTCCTCTCGATATACAAGCGCCGGATAGTGATAAAATCGACGTCATCCCGATACAGGCAGCAACCACAAATTTCATCTTCTGAACAGACCAGGTAAGCCACATAGCTTCCCTCCAGCTAACCGCGCATCCTGTCTTGAAGATGTAAGACCGTCATCGGGTTAGAATGACCCTCATCCTCGATCAGTCTTTAATTCATCTCGCCCAGGATACGATGGTCATCAAGTGTCGCATTTCTAAATTCGATCTCCATCTCAGGCCTCTTCCTTTATTTCATACCCAGGGGCTTATTTTGTTCAAGGTCTTCGATCACTTCTTTCATCCTCCGCGCGACCGTTTCGGCTTTTTTAGCGCTGGTGGCCCAACCGATATACAGACGGCGTTGGGAAGGCGGCAGCTTGTTAAAATTTCCCCAGGCGACCGGGTTGGCGCGAATCAGCCCTTCCACTTCGGGTGGGAGCCTAAATGGCCTGGGTTCAGGTGTGGGCGGCTCGATGCCATCGGCGGGTAAATCCCCTAGCTTGGCCAGGCCGGCCTGAGTCATGCGTCCTTCACGGATGAGTTTGGCTACCCGGCATTTATTGGATTCGGACCATTTGGCAGTATTGGTGCGCGGGGTAAATTTGCGCGCGTAGCTCGCCTCATCGATGCGCTGGACCAGGCTGTCGATCCAGCCAAAACAGAGCGCTGCTTCCACCGAATCTTCATAATCGATACACGGCTGGCCCGTGTGGACCTTGTAATAAACCAGCCAGACTTCCTTGACGCTGGCATAGTTCAGCTCCAGCCAGGCATGCCATTCTGGAAGATCTTTGGCGTACAATGTGTTGGATAATTTCACCGCGCCCTCCTTTAAGGGTCCATTTTACCACTCAGGTATTAACCACACCCCATTCCTCTCTGCTGTCCACTTCCCCCATTGCGCGAATCGAGACCCGCGGATATACTTTGGTTGTCGGTCATCGACGTTCTTAGAAATTCATCCCATCACTCTCAAAAGGAGTCGCGCTATGCAAAAACTATCCTTTGACCAGGGCTGGCAGTTCCACCTGGGTGATTTGCAACAACTTTTCCACCAAAAGCAGGATGATACGATCTGGCGCCCGGTCGATCTACCCCACGATTGGAGCATCGAGCTCGAACGCAAGCCGGATAACCCCAGCACAGTCTCGGGGGGTTTCTTCCAAATGGGCCGTGGGTGGTATCGTAAGACGTTCGAAGTCCCCACGGAATGGCAGGGCAAGCAGGTTTATGTGGAATTTGAAGGGGTCTACATGAACGCTGAAATCTGGCTAAACCATCACTTTATCACCCGTCACCCTTATGGCTACACCAGTTTTACGGTCGATCTGACGCCTTACCTGGAAAGTGGTAAAAGCAATGAATTGAGAGTGAAGGTAGACAACGCCAGCCAGATGAACAGCCGCTGGTATTCGGGGTCAGGTATTTACCGGCATGTCTGGTTGATGACTGCCGAAGCAACGCATATCGATCAGTATGGTATCTACGTGACCACGCCGGCTGTTTCGACCCAATCGGCCACCGTGCAAAGTGTTGTCACAGTGATCAATGATTCTGGGGAAGCCCAATCTGGCCAACTGCAAACCCGCGTTTTCGCCCCAGATGGCGCGCCGGCCGGGATGGGGGACCTGAAGATCACCGTTCCCGCCACAGACCGCACCCTGGTGATCCAGGATGTTGAAGTTGCCAACCCGATGCATTGGTCGCCCGATTCTCCGGCACTTTACCGGCTCGAAACAACCCTGATCGGTGGTGGGCAGTCGATTGACAGTGCCACGACCTTTTTTGGGATCCGCAGCCTTTCGGTAGACGCCCAAAACGGTTTTGTCTTAAACGGCCAGCCGGTCAAGCTGAAAGGGGGGTGTGTGCATCACGACAATGGTGTGATGGGCGCCGCTTCTTACGACCGCTCCGAAGAACGCAAAGTTGAGCTGCTCAAGGCCAGTGGTTATAATGCCATCCGCTGTGCCCACAACCCGCCTGCGCCTGCTTTTTTGGACGCGTGTGACCGGCTTGGGATGCTGGTGATCGATGAAGCCTTCGACTGCTGGCGCGAAGGCAAAAATCCTTACGACTACCACGCCGTTTTTGACGATTGGTGGAAGCGCGACGTCGAGAGCATGGTTTGCCGCGACCGCAACCATCCCAGTATCGTATTTTGGAGCATTGGTAACGAACTGGTCGAGCGCGGGCGCCCAGAAGGGGCTGAGATCGCGCGCAGGCTGGCTACAACCGTGCGCCGCCTGGACCCAACCCGCCCGGTTACCGCGGCGATGTGTGGCGTGTGGAATGGCGCCTGGCAATGGACGGAAACCGACGAGATCTTCTCTGCCCTGGATGTGGGCGGCTACAATTACCTGTGGAGCGAATATCCCAAGGATCACGAGCGGCAGCCCGAACGGGTGATGATGGGCACCGAATCTTTCCCAAAGGAAGCCTTCGAAAATTGGATGAGCGTGCTGGAATCGAGCCACATCATCGGTGATTTCGTCTGGACGTCGCTGGATTACCTGGGTGAATCCGGGATCGGCCGCTCGCACCTGGGAGGTGAGAAGGAAAGTTTCCTGGGATCTTACCCGTGGCACCAGGCTTACTGCGGCGACCTGGACCTGTGCGGTTTCAAACGACCTCAATCTTATTATCGGGATGTCTTGTGGGGCCATGGGGAACCATTATATATAGTGGTGCATTATCCTATCCCCGAAGGCAAAACAGAGACGGTTACGCTGTGGGGTTGGCCGAACGTCGGTCCGACCTGGACTTTCCCAGGGCATGAAGGCCAGACTTTTAAAGTTGACGTCTATTCCGCCTGTGAACGGGTTGAGCTGTTTCTCAACGGGCAATCCATAAGCGTACAGCCATCCGGAAAAGCCGAGAAGTTCACCGTGACCTTCGATGTGCCTTACACACCTGGTGAGTTAAAGGCGGTGGGATACACTGGAGACCAGGCTGCCGTCAGTGTGGCGCTGCATACCGCGGGTGAGCCAGCCCGACTTCACATGACGCCCGACCGTGCGACCATCCAGGCTAAAAAAGGTGATTTGAGCTTCGTCACCGTCGAAATCCTGGACGGAGCCGGCCAGCTCCACCCGGACGCTGACCGCCCGATCCATTTCACGGTGATGGGTGAAGGAACCATTGCCGCGGTGGGCAGCGGGGACCCGACCAGCACAGAGGCTTACCGTGGAAATGTCCGCTCCACTTTCCATGGCCGGGCCCTGGTAGTGGTGGCTTCCAATGGCAATGCGGGTGAGATTCATCTGCGGGCTCAGGCCGATGGGGTGGAAGGCGCGGAAATGGTGCTTCAGGCCAGTTAGTCCGTTAGAAGAAATTTTGAGGGTTTGAACGCTGTTTTTCAGCATTCAAACCCTCAATTTTCTGTCAGGCAGGTGGCGAATGGGCTTCGATTCTCGGCAGGCGGATCAACATGACAGCCGCGATTACGCCCATTAAAGAAGTCGCCAAAACCATGCCGTCTGCGCCCAACCAATCGACAAATGGGCCGCCAATGCTCGATCCGATGAACTGGCCCAACCCTAAAAACACAGAATACAGCCCCATGATCGCCCCCCGGTCTGAAACGTGCGACTCGGTGATGTCTGCCAGGTGAGCCAACGCGGAGGGGGTAAAACCGCTCTGAACCATAATACAGATCACCAGCAGGACAGATAATGGCATGAAAAGCGGGGAATTTAAGGATGGTTGGTGGTTCATTGCAGCTATCAGGATGCTGGAGCCAAACAGGCCACCCACGCCGATTAGCATAACGGTTGTCTTTTTTAGATGCGTAAAAAACACGCTCCAGATCAAAATCCCCAGGACGAAGAAAATTGCATAACCGGCCAAGATGTTTCCGGCTTGCAGGCTGTCGAACCGCCCAACCAGCAGTTGGTTAGGATAACTGGTCTTATCGGTCAGGATGCGCGCCGTCAGGTTGATCCAGATACCCAGGACAGCGTTGATGGCGATCCATGCGGGAGCAAAATTTGCCACTCGCGGGCTGCTGGCAATGGCCCAATAATGTTTTATGGTTTCTAGCGGTGAGACCACCGGCTGCGCGCTTTTTTTCTTTTCGCGCACCTCGTGAATACCCAACCAGAGGATGAACAGGCTGGCCAGGTAGAATACAGCGTTGATCGCGAATGCCGGGCTGGTCATGGGAATGCCAAGCACAATGGCCGAGGTTCCGAACGTTCGCCACAGCCATCCGCCCAGCGAAAAGCCCAGCGCCATCCCGCCCACCGTGGCGACTTCAAATAAACCGACGATGCGCGTGCGCAGTTTTGGCGAGTTGGATGTTTCTTCAGCGATATACCCCAGGGTGGCCGGCGCGTTGCTGGCAGTCGAAAGTCCTTCCAGCAGGCGGGTGAAGATGAGCAGCCAGACCCAGGTGGTGATCGATGTAATCAGGACCGCTGCGGCTCCAAACAGCGGTCCAAAAATGATGAACAGCTTTCTTCCATAACGGTCGCTCCATGCCCCGAGCAGGAGCGAACCGAGCAATTCGGCCGCAAAAAAAGAGCCGATGATCAGTCCACCCAGGGTATAAGAAATCTGGTAAACATTGCCCGAACCCACAATGGCGCGCAAGGGGTGATTGGGGTTTAACGCCGCCTCATTGATGGCGTTGAAATAAAACTGGATATTCTGACCCATAGCCCCGGCCGCCGCTCGCAGGATGAGGCTGCCTAAAATGACCGAAATCAGCGAGCGGATAAAATGGGGACGTGTAGGCGACTGGTTGGCCGCCTGGCTCATGCGGTACCCCGCATGGCCTCAATCGCCACCTTGATCACAATTTTCTTAACTGCGCCAGGCGTGGATACGGCCAGCTTGGGGGCATGCGCATCTTCAGGGAAAAATACCGCCGCCTGCCCGGCTGACACGCGCACCGGGGTCGTTGCGCTTGCCGGGAGCATGCCGTAAGAAACATCTTTTTCGGCATCGTATGGGGTCATGGCGGGCACCGCTTCCAGCGCTGCCCAACCCATCACTTCTTCACCGGAGACGATGTATTGGATGTCAATATACTGGCGGTGGGCTTCCAACTTAACTTCAGGTGTCCGTGGTAAGGTGTCATAGGTCTGGATCATGGCATAGACCGTTTTACCATCGATATCAATCCGCCCCGGCAGCAGATCAGCCGAACCCGGATCGCGTAAAAATGCCAGGGATTTCTGGATCGCGTCGGAAAAATTAATTTGCTGGGGTAAATGTTTCAAATCAGTGACAATCATCTTTATTACCTCCAAAAAGAATTTAAATCAATTTCTCGCGCAGCTTGGCGCTCGATAAATCCATCAGGGCTACAACGATCACAATCAGGAGGATCACGGTGCCCGCTTTGTGGTATTGAAGCATTCCAAAATAGGTTGATAAGGTTAGCCCAATCCCACCGCCCCCGGCAAAGCCAATGATTGTCGCCATGCGGATGTTGATATCCCACTGGTAGATCAAATAAGAAACGAAAGGGGGGATGATCTGGGGTAGGATGGCATAATTGATCACCTGCAGCAGGTTGGCGCCGGTGGCCGTGGTCGCTTCAATCGAACCGGGCTCAATATTCTCGATAGCCTCGGAGAACAGCTTGCCGATCAAGGCAAACGTGGTGACCGCCAGGGCCAGGGTACCCGCGAATGGGCCAATGCCCACCCAGAAGACAAAAATGGCGGCATACAGCAGAGCCTCAATCGAGCGAAGGATGTTAAACAGGCTGCGCGTCAGATAATACAGCCAGCGCGACAACCGGCTGCGCCCCGTCAGATTGTTCGCCGCCAAAAAGCTGAACGGAATGGCCAGGATCGCGCCAAAGGTTGTCGCCAGCATCGCCTGGAAGATGGTCACAACCATCTTCGTGACCACCACGCTCAGAACATCCGGGGACAGGTCAATATGAATGAAGTCACTGATCAGTTGAGTGAAATTGGAGCCGGGTTGGAAAAGGTCAGCGGGGCTGATACCGGTAATCCCCCAGCAATAAACGAAGAGAGCCAATCCAATGATGATGTAGGCTGACCGCTTCAAGGTGGTTGAGAGCGAGCGCGTTTGCCCCTCGACTTTGGCCGGCTGGTCTTTCAAAATGGCTTCACGCCACTTTGCGCTGACCATGTCCACCAGGATGATCACGATTGCCACCACCCACAAGGCGGCGGCATATTGCTGGTAAGCGTGTTTGCGAATGGTCTCAACCATAAGAAAGCCCATCCCACCGCCCGCCACAAAACCCACTATCGTGGCGGCGCGCATATTGATATCCCAACGTAAGAGGGTGTAGGCCAGGAAAGGCGGGATAATTTGCGGGATGACCCCGTAACGGATCACCTGGAACAGGTTAGCGCCCGTGGCAGTCAGCGCCTCCACCGGCCCCGGATCGATGTGTTCGACCTCCTCGGATAATAGTTTTCCCAGCGCAGCGATCGAATGGATCGTCAGGGCGATCACCCCGGCAAACGAGCCTAAACCTACCCAGATGATGACAATCAAGCCCCACACAAAGGGATCCACAGCGCGAACGATGTTTAATAACGTGCGGGAGACATAATAAATGACCGATCCGCCGCGAACGCGCGACATTATGTTGTGCGCGGCCAGAAAACTCACTGGAATGGCCAGGACTGTCGAAAACAAGGTCGCCATCAGTCCAATCGCAATGGTTTCAAACAGCTTCCCGGCATTAAATCCGGTTATCTGGGTTCCTTCTGCCACCATGCCAGCTTTGATTAACCAGCGTGGTATGGTCACAGTCCCCACATTGCCGATGATGTCCATCAAATTATCGCTGATTCGGATAGGCCCCTGGGTCGCCTGGCCGGTGACCCGGGCACGCAGATAACCCGCCATACAGCCCCAGTTGCAAATCTGATCGTTGCCATTGAGATTGGTGGTGATCAGATCCGGGTTTACCAGGGCACTCATGACTATTCTGGCATCATCAAAGCGAGTGATCAACCGATCCAGTTTGACATCGGTCACGTTCCATGCGATCACAAAAAGAACCAAAGTCGCCAGAAATAGTCCAAGCAAGCCGTTGAATGGATGTCCTTTGGACAGACGGTAAGCATCGACCACATTCCAGGCCCAAAACAGGAGAAATGGGAACCACAACCAGGTGATCGCCGCGCTACCCATCGTTACCAGACCAAAATCGAGATCAGTTTGAGCCCAATAGACCAGACCGCCCAATAGCAAAGTGCAAAAGAAAATTAATAGGCCGCGCCAACGTTGGTGGAGAACAAACTGCCCGGTACCAGGAAAGACCAGTGAAATAACCGTCGCAGTGAACGTTTTATATGCAAATGTTTTAGAATGTGGTGTAGCTGTCATGGATCGATTGATGAATGGAAGGAAAGAGGAAAAAAGAAGCTAATAAAACCGGTGAGATTGAGACGGGACGGATCAAATAATTGAGACCTGTTCAGCTTCCTGTCCATAGATAGCTTTGAACTGGGCGTCGTCGATCTGTTGAGGCAGACCCTCAAACACCACCTCGCCATCTTTTAAGGCGATCACCCGCGTCGCATAACGGTGGACCAGGTCCAAAAAGTGGAGGCTGCATAAAACCGTGATGGAACGCTCTTTATTGAGTTGCTCGAGATATTTCAGGATGGAATGGGCTAAGACTGGATCCAGCGAGGCTACCGGTTCGTCGGCCAGGATCAACCTGGGCTCCTGCATCAAGGCCCTTGCGATGCTCACACGCTGCTGTTGCCCACCGGAGAGAGAATCGGCTCGCACGAGCGCCTTTTCGGCCAGCCCAACCTGTTCGAGATTAGCCATCGCTCGGGCGCGATCCTCTGCCGAAAAAACGTGCAAAAGACTGCTCATGGTGTTCACATAACCCAGCCGTCCAGACAGGACGTTGGTATACACCGATGACCGTTTGACCAGGTTGAATTGTTGGAATACCATGCCAATCTGGCGGCGGATTTTACGGATTTCAGCGCCTTTGGCCGCGGTAATGTCTTCTCCGTCCCAAAAAATTTGCCCGGATGTGGGTTCAATCAGGCGGTTGATACAGCGCAGCAAGGTAGATTTACCCGATCCACTCAGGCCAATGACCGCCAGAAATTCGCCATCCTTGACATCAAAGCTGACATTCTTCAGCGCCTGGGTCCCATTGGGATATACTTTTGTGAGATTTTCAATTTTTAACATGGCGGCATCGGGGAATTTTATCCGGAAAGGCAAAACAAAAAAAAGAAAAGCCTGGCAGATCCGATCTGCCAGGCTTTTAATTAAATTACTTGATGAGAGAAGTGGGGTCGACGCCGGCCGCTTTTAGAACAGCGGAGAAGTCAGAATACATCTTGAAGGCCGCATCGATCTTCTGGAAGGCATTGATCGTGTAAAGTTTTGCCAGAACCACTTTGCCACCGGGATCGGTAGACATAGCCAGCAGGGCTTCGGTGGTGACGGCCTGGATCTTGGGATCGAGGGTCTTGACGTATTGGACGCCATCGTTGGGGATGCGGTCGGTCACCGCGAATATCTTGACCTTGTCGGTGATATCCGGGTAGGTCTTGGCCAGGTTGGCGCTCGCGTCGGTCAGGACGTCGATGTAGGTGACACCCGCGTCGCAGTCGCCTTTGTAGACGGCGATGGCTACGTTGGGATGAGAACCAGCGTTCTGGGTGGCTTTGAAGTCTTTATCCGGGTCGATCCCCTTGGCTTTGAGAATTATGCGTGGGACGATATAGCCGGAAGTGGACAGTGGCTCGACGAAGCAGAAGGTCTTGCCTTTTAGATCGGCGAAGGTCTTAATCCCCGAGGCGGTATTGGCAATGAACTGGCCGCGATAGAAAGGTTCCAGTTGGCCTTTCAGGGCTTTATCCGGATCGAGGTCATTAGTGGCGTAATTGCGCAGATTGATCAGGGCCGGGATGATGCCGTATTTCGCCTGAGCAGCCAGGATGGAGAAGGTATTCAAGAAACCAACCTGGGCCTGGCCGGCGCCCATGGCTTCGATGGTGGCGGCATAACTGGTGCCGGTCTTGATGGTATAGGTCAGGCCGGTCATTTTGTTCAGGCAGTCGGCGATAGCACTGCTGGCTGTGGCAATGGTGCCGGAATCGCCGGAGGGAACAAAGGCGATCGTGATGGGTTTGTCAGGTGAGCCGAGGGCGCCAGCGGCTACGGTCGGGGCATCCGCCAGTTTAGCACAAACGGCCGGCGGCACTGTAGCGGTTGGGGCATTGGTTGGGGTGCTGGTTGAGGCTGCCGTGGCCGTCGGGGCGGTCGTGGCGGTCGGTGCGGCCGTATTGGTTGGCGCGGCTGTATCGGTTGGCCCCAGGGTGGGTACGACCGTATCGGTCGTTGCGGTCGTGGCGGCCGCAGTCGTCTCTGCGGTCGGGGTGGCTGCCGCACTGCACGCGGTTAAGAGCATGGACATCACAAGCAGTCCAAACACAAAAGCATAAAGAACATTATTTCTCTTCATTCTTCAACTCCTTATAATATGTGAAACAGTCAGACAGGTTCTAGAAACGATCCGATCATAAACCGGATCGACCAGAATCGCAAGTACCTATATCGGGTCTCATCGAATTTTAAGATTAGGGGTAACTGTTCAGGTCCTTGTGGAAAGTCACAACAAGTTCGCACTTTTTTACATGGGCCTGAGCAATAATAAGGTTTTTAATGATTGGGTGATTGACAAGCGTAATTTATTCGATATAATCAATTGAAAGCAATGAAGAGATAGAGTAGATGCGGAACCGGTGGTCCAGAGAACAGGCGAAAGATGAGAGTCCTGTCCACACGGCTGCGTTGAATGGTTCTCAGAGCTGCAGGGTGAATGGCCTCGAAACGAGGCCCAGTAGCCTGTGCCGGAGATGCCACCGTTATCAAGGTAAAGGGTATTAACCGTTTTAGGGCGTACCCGAAAGAGTGAGACTGGCCGCTTTACCTCGTCATCATCGACGAGGTTTTTTTGTTAATCAAGGTCAGCCTAACCAGGGTGGTACCACGGGAATCCTCTCTCGTCCTTGGAAACGAGAGAGGATTTTTAATTTGGAGAACTCGTAACTACGTAGGTCAATGTGAAAAAGACCCGAATTTGAGGTGTTTTCGCTTACCAGGTAAGCGCGAACACCTCAAATTCGGCAACTTTCATCTTATGACTGAGTAGTCGCGAGAATTCGGTTATTGATGAGGAGACTCAATGGTAGCTCAAATATTTGTACGACCTGATGATCGATCGACAACGACTGGTCCGCTGGTGCGCGAATTGCCCGCCGATCTTGAGACGCCGGCATCGGTTTATCTCAAGTTGGCCGGGCAGGGCCCATCTTTTTTGCTGGAGAGCGTCACCGGGGGAGAAAATCTGGCGCGCTATTCCTTTATTGGTGTGAAACCCAGCCGAGCCTATATTGTAAAAGGCGAAATATTAGAAATCCACGACCTGGTCAACGCCGGCGTGAAACAACTGCCCATCCTTTCCGATCCACTGGATCTGCTGAGGGCTGAGTTCGCCCGCTACCGCTCGGCGCCCCAACCGGGCCTGCCGCGCTTCACCGGTGGGCTGGTTGGGTACCTGGGTTATGAGATGATGCGTTATTTTGAACCCGGCGTGCCATTAAAACCCCATCCCGAGCTGCCGGATGCCATTTATCTGCTGGTGGACAGCCTGGTAGCCTTTGACCATGCCTTTGGGAAAATGTTGTTGATCGCCAACGCATTCCCGGGGGAAGATGGTGTTTCGGACCTGGCCGCCGCGCAGGGCCGCCTGGATGAACTGGAACGCAGCCTGTCCAATCCATTACCCGCTCAACCCACTGTTAATCCCCCGGCATCAACCGCGTTTCAATCTAACCTGACCCGCGCCGAATTTACGGACGCGGTATGCCAGGCCAAAGAGCACATCACAGCCGGTGATATTTTCCAGGTGGTGCTCTCACAGCGCCTGACCCGTGCCACCACCGCTAACCCATTCAGCATTTACCGGGCTTTACGCCGTTTGAATCCATCACCCTATATGTTCTTTTTTAATTTTGACCGGCTGGCGGGTAGCCCGCCCCTGACCTTAATTGGGGCTTCACCCGAAATGCATGTTCGACTGGAGGGCCAGGTTGCCACTCTCCGGCCCATCGCGGGTACACGTCCACGTGGAACGACCCCGGCCCAGGATGGTTCCCTCGAAAATGAGCTGCTGGCTGATCCCAAAGAACGCGCCGAACACGTCATGCTGGTTGACCTGGCGCGGAACGACCTCGGGCGGGTATGTGAGTTTGGCAGCGTGCACGTCCCAGAGCAGATGGTGGTCGAACGTTATTCACACGTCATGCACATTGTTTCCCAGGCAGAAGGGAAGCTTTGTCCCGGGTTGGATGCGTTTGACCTGCTTAGGGCCACTTTCCCGGCCGGAACGGTCAGCGGCGCGCCTAAAATCCGGGCGATGCAGATCATCCGAGACCTGGAAAAAAGCTCGCGCGGAGTCTATGCCGGGGCTACCGGCTATATCGCTGCCAACGGCGCGATGGACACCTGTATCACACTGCGCACACTGGTGATGCGCGGTCAGGAAATCAGCTTGCAGGCAGGGGCTGGTATCGTCGCTGATTCGGACCCAGAGGCTGAATACCAGGAAACTTTGAATAAGGCCAGCGCCCTGGCCCAGGCGGTTGCCATCGCCGAGGGACTGACCGGATCGCCTATTCAGATTACAGGAGCGTAACATGATCGCGGTGATTGATAATTACGACTCGTTCACTTACAATTTAGTCCAGATGATCGGTGAGCTGGGTGAAACAATCGAAGTTTACCGCAATGACGCCATCACCCCCGAAGCGCTGGAAGCCCGCCACCCCAGCCATATCGTGATCTCGCCTGGACCTGGGGTGCCCTCCGATGCGGGCGTTTCTGAAGCAGTCATCGCGTGTTTGGGGAACCACATTCCCGTGCTGGGGGTCTGCCTGGGGCACCAGGCGATCGGCGCCGTGTTTGGCGGACGGGTCGTGCGTGCCCCGCGGCTGATGCACGGTAAAACTTCACCCATCTACCACGATGGGAAAGGCATTTTTACCGGGCTGCCCAATCCATTCGAAGCCACCCGCTACCATTCCTTGATCGTCGAAAATGATCTGCCAGATGTATTGGAGGCCACCGCCTCTACCCAGGAAGGCGAGCTGATGGGGCTGCGCCACCGCCGTTATCCTATATACGGCGTCCAGTTCCACCCCGAATCGATCCTGACCCCAGATGGAAAACAGTTGATAAACAATTTTATAAGGAGCAGCCATGCTTAAACCTTACATTGCGAAAGTCATCCAGTTCCAGAATTTATCCGCCCAAGAGGCCGAAACCGCCATGGGGATTATCATGTCGGGGGAAGCCACCCAGGCGCAAATTGGGGCTTACCTGGTGGCCCTGCGCATGAAAGGCGAGACCATCGATGAAATTGTGGGCAGTGCCCGCGCCATGCGCGCTCACGCTAGCCACGTTCCATATGAAGCGGGGGATGAGGTTGTGGTGGATACCGCTGGCACCGGGGGAGACGGCGCGCACACCTTCAATATCTCCACCGCCGCCGCTTTTGTCATTGCTGGCGCCGGGCGTAAAGTGGCTAAACATGGCAACCGGGCTGCGTCCTCTAAATGCGGGAGCGCCGACGTGCTGGCGGTCCTGGGGGTGAACCTGGACCTGACTCCAGAGCAGGTCGCGATATGTATCCGGCAGGTGGGGATTGGTTTTATGTTTGCCCCAAAATTTCACCCCGCTTTAAAATATGCCCTGGGGCCGCGGCGTGAAATTGGCCAGCGCACGATTTTCAACATACTGGGTCCGTTGACCAACCCCGCTGGCGCCACCCACCAGTTGATTGGGGTCTACGATCCCAAACTCACCCAGCCCATGGCGCAGGTGTTGGGTGAATTGGGCGGGAAGGCTGCCTTTGTGGTCCATGGCTACGGTGGCCTGGACGAACTGACCACTGCCGGTCCCAACCGGGTCAGTCATTTGATGGGGGGCAAGGTTGATACCTTCGACCTGGATGCTGCCCGTTTTGGCCTGCGCCCAGCCGGTCCGAACGACTTGCAAGGCGGCTTGCCGGAAGAGAATGCCGTCATTCTACGAGACCTGCTCAAGGGCCAGGATACCAGCCCGCGCCGCGACGTGGTGCTGCTCAACAGCGCAGCCGCCCTGGCAGTGGAGAGCGGTGATTTCGAAACCGCGCTGCGCGAGGCCGGAGCCTCATTGGAAAGCGGCGCTGCTCTGGACAAGCTGGAAAAATTGGTTGCCTTAAGCCAGTCACTGGTCCTGAACTAAACCGTGGCATGATGAGCATCCTTAACCAGATCTTCGCCCACAAGGCGGTTGAAGTCGAGGCGTTAAAACGGACCTGCCCGATCGATCAGATGCGCACTCAGGCCATTGGTGCGCCGGCCCCCTTAGACTTCACGGCTGCCTTGCGCCGCGCTCCAGGCCAGCGCCCGGCCTTAATTGCTGAAATCAAGCGCGCATCCCCTTCGCGCGGCCTGCTGGCGCCAGACTTCGACCCGCTGGGTCTGGCCCGTCTGTATTGTGAAAACGGCGCGAGCGCCCTCTCCATACTCACTGAAGGCCGCTATTTTCAGGGGTCATTGGAGATTTTGCGCCAGGTTGCCCACCTGGACCTCCGCCTGCCCTTGCTGCGCAAAGATTTTATCCTCGACCCCTACCAGGTGTACGAAGCGCGAGCGGCCGGCGCAGATGCCATCTTGCTCATCGCGTCTTATCTTGAGGCCGGTCTTCTCAGGGACCTGCACAGCCTGGCTGGTGACCTGGGGATGGCGGCGCTGGTTGAAGTCCATACGCAGGCCGAGTTGGAAAAAGCGCAGGGGGCCTGCCAGCCAGCCCTTCTGGGGATCAATAACCGCAACCTGGCCGATTTTTCAGTCGACCTTTCCACCACCATTCGGCTGAGAGATTTGATTCTCCCTGGCGTCTGCCTGGTGGCCGAGAGTGGTATTCACACCCCGGCGGATGTGGATAAGCTGATGGCTGCCGGGGTCGACGCTGTCCTGGTTGGGGAAGCCCTGGTCACGGCAGTTGACCCGTCAGCTAAAGTTAGGAGCCTTGCAAGGAGCTGAGCGAGATGAAGGTTAAAATCTGTGGTCTAAAGACCCTGGATAGTGCCCTGTCTGCCCTGGATGCGGGGGCTGACCTGTTGGGTTTTAATTTCTACCCGCCCAGTCCGCGGTATATTGCGCCTGTTGATTGCGAGGCGCTCGTGGCCATCCTGCGCCAACGAGGGTACACGGGCGGGTTGGTGGGGGTATTCGTCAATGCCGCGCCTGAGTGGATGTCCGCGGTGCTGGATCACTGCCACCTCGATCTGGCCCAACTGTCTGGTGATGAACCCCCCGCAACCCTGGCAGCCCTCCCGGGGCGCGCCTACAAGGCTTTGCGGCCAGCCAGTTTGGCCGATCTGCAGGATGACCTGGATCAGTACACCCCATCGACAAACACACCGGCCTGGCTGTTGGATGCCTACCGGCCAGGTGGTTACGGCGGAACTGGCCAGAATGCCGATTGGCGCCTGGCGCAAAATTTGGCAGGCAAGGCCCCCATTTTGTTAGCCGGTGGGCTGACGCCGGAAAACGTTGCGGAAGCCGTGCGCCGGGTGCAGCCATGGGGTGTGGACGTGGCATCCGGGGTAGAATCTGCCCCCGGAATCAAAGATCCCGCCCGCATCACCGCTTTTATCCAATCCGCTCACGGTACTTAAGGAGATGCTCAAGCTATGAAGCCAGACAGAATGCCGTCCAAATTTGGCCCTTACGGAGGGCAGTTTGTGCCCGAAACCCTCATGCCGGCTCTATCAGAGCTGGAAGATGCTTACCTGGCCAGTCAGGCTGACCCTGCCTTTCAGAGCCAACTCGACCTGCTGCTGCGCACGTATGTGGGCCGTCCGACACCTCTATTTCACGCGGCTCATCTGAGCCAGTCCCTGGGTGGCGCCCAGATATACTTAAAACGCGAGGACCTGGCTCACTCCGGGGCGCACAAGATCAACAATGCCCTCGGGCAGGGTCTCCTGGCAAAACGTATGGGCAAGACGCGCGTGATTGCCGAGACAGGCGCCGGGCAGCATGGTGTGGCTACCGCGACTGTAGCGGCACTGCTCAACCTGGATTGCGTCATCTACATGGGCAGTGTGGATATAGCCCGCCAGTATCCCAACGTACTGCGCATGCGTTTACTGGGTGCAGAGCTGCGCCCGGTGGACAGCGGCAGCCGCACCTTGAAGGACGCGGTCAACGAAGCCATCCGCGATTGGGTCACGAATGTTAAAGATACGCATTACCTGCTGGGGTCGGCTCTCGGGCCGCATCCTTACCCAAGCATGGTGCGCGATTTTCAATCCGTCATCGGGGACGAGGCACGCCGGCAGATTTTGACCCAGGCCGGCCGGCTGCCTGACCAGGCAATCGCCTGCGTGGGCGGCGGCTCCAATTCGATCGGTTTGTTCCAGGCCTTTTTTGAAGATGTTGAAGTTCAGTTGGTGGGCGTCGAAGCAGGGGGAGAAGGCATTGCCAGTGGGCGGCACGCGGCTCGTTTCAGCGATCCGCGGCTGGGCCGGCCCGGCGTTTTGCAAGGCACCTATACCTACCTGCTCCAGAATGAGGATGGCCAGGTGCTGCCCACCCACTCCATTTCAGCCGGATTGGATTATCCGGCGGTCGGACCACAGCATGCCTACCTGCGCGAGACCGGCCGGGTCGAGTACACGGCCATTGAAGACACACAGGCCCTGCAAGCTTTTCAATCTTTGGCGCGTCTTGAAGGCATTCTGCCGGCGCTCGAATCATCGCATGCGGTCGCCGAAGCCATCCGCCGCGCCCCTGGATTGGATCCGAGCCGGATCCTGTTGGTCAACCTTTCCGGGCGGGGTGACAAAGATCTGGATACGGTGATAAAAGCTTTAGGCAGCGAACTGACGCCCACATCCAGGAGGGAAGAATGAACGGGATTGAACGCATTGCGAACGCATTTCAGCGGGCTAAGGACGAAGGCCGGGCGGCCTTGATGCCTTATATGACCCTGGGTTATCCCACTCCAGAAACTTCCCTGGATGTGGTAAAGGCCATTGCTGGCGCTGGGGTCGATTTGATTGAGCTAGGCATTCCGTTCTCCGACCCCCTGGCAGACGGCCCAACTATCCAGCATTCTACCCAGGTGGCGCTTGCTCAAGGCATGACCAGCGTTCGCTGCCTCGCGATGGTTACAATCTTGCGCAACCAGGGCATCACCCAACCTTTCCTTTTAATGGGTTATATCAACCCTATCCTGGCTTATGGTCCAGAGCGATATATAACCGCTGCTGAAGCGGCCGGTGCGGACGGTCTGATCATCCCCGACCTGCCCCCAGAAGAAGCCACAGATATCGAATTGGCCTGCCGCCAGCATGGCCTGGCACTGGTTTACTTGATCCCGCCTACTGCCAGCCTGGAACGGATCCAACAGGTGACGGCTCGATCAAGTGGATTTATCTACCTGGTTTCATTGACCGGTGTCACCGGCGCAAGGCGTGATTTACCGGCGGACCTCGAAACCTTTACCCGCCGCGTGCGCACCGTCACCCACCTACCCCTGGCGGTAGGGTTTGGCATTTCCACTCCCCAGCAGGTTAAGGCAGTCAGCGCGCTGGCGGATGGCGTGATCGTTGGCTCGGCCCTGGTGGATGCAGTGGGAAAGGCCAGTCTTCCTGGTCCCGCCGCCGCGGCATTCATCCATCTCCTAAAAGGAGATGGGTAAATCCTTCTTTAAACCCGATTAACGCGGTATGATTATTTCGGGTCTGTAGGAATTGCCGTGG
>DAIQPZ010000245.1:0-3183 GCA_036787065.1 Anaerolineaceae bacterium | reverse complement strand
TCAGGGAAGGGGGCGGGGGGTTAGGTCCATTGCAAGTTAGCAACTTAGGTTACATTAAGCTAATTGAGTTAAGAGTCTTGTTGGTTCATTCTATCCGCATCACCGTCCTTTTTATAAACCATTGGGTGTAGCTGTAGGAGTTGCCGGGCTGGTAGTGCCGGGATTAGTGGTTCCATTCTGGCCGTGTCCACCACGTCCACCCGGACCACCACCAAACTTGCCGCGACCACCGCCAAATCCGCCCGGACCGCCGCCAAACCCGCCTGAGCCACCCCGTCCACCAAATTCGCCGAAGTTCGTTCCCGAGTTATTCTTCAGGATCTGGTCGGCCTGGCTCTGGGTGATGACGCCATCCGTAACCGCCTGGCTCACCGCAGTCTGGAAAGCAGTCTGCATGGCAGTCTGGTACTTGGTGTTGTTATAAAAGGCATACTCGCCTTTCATCAGGTCAGCCTGGGTCTGTGTCAGTTTGCCGCTTGTTACCTGGCTGTCGATGGCGGTATTATATGCGGTTATATAAGCAGCCTGTAGCTTGTCGGTAGTGATGCCCAGGGCTTTGGCCAGCAGGGCATTGTAGTCGATGCCGGTTATCTGGAAGGGGCCAAAATTATTGAAACGGCCGCCATTAGCTTTTAACTGGTCGGCCTGGCTCTGAGTAATCTGGCCAGTACTGACTGCTTGCGCCAGGGCATCACTGGTAGCTGTGGTGTAGGCGGCCTGAAGCTTGGTGAGGTCGATGCCGAGGGCGGTAGCCAGTTCTTGATCGGTAGCTCCGCCCATCATGCCGTGCCCAATGTTGAGACCGTTAAGGCTGGCAGTAGCTGGCACAGCAGCCTGTACTGTACGAAAGGCGGTTACGCCAACCATGGCCATTACGGCTACGGCAACTACGATAATAATGGGAATAAACTTCTTGCGATTCATTTGTTTCTCCTTGTGATTTGAAACTCAGATTTATGATCCACTGGGGATCTACTGTAAAGCATAGCAGGGACTTATTCAGAATTCATTCAGGAATTGTTTTGAATAGGTTAGGGTTTTTGAAGTATTGAATCAGGCACATTGCCTCGACTTAGACGAAGTCACACTGCCGCGCCAGGCGGAATGCCAGCCTGATGATCTTCTGGAAAAGCATCACCTCGGCCGTGATCAGTGCAATGATGTAGATACTTTTACCGGTTCTAAATGAAATCTATATAAATTAATGGTATTCTATGGGAGTAAATGGATTAATTTGGATAACAGGGTAATAGAGGGTTCGATGACCATTACGATTCTTGTAGTCGATGACCAATCCAGCGTTCGGCGGCTGCTGGAAGAATACCTGACGGAGGAAGGCTTTCGCGTGATTACCGCAGTCGACGGCCAGGCCGCTATTTATACCGCCCGCCACGAGCAGCCCAATTTGATTTTGCTCGATATCATGATGCCTAAAATGGATGGCTACCAGTTTTTGCGCCAGTACCGCCAGGAACGCCAGACCCCCATTATCATTATTACTGCCCGCGATGAAGAAACCGACGCAGTATTGGGATTGGAATTGGGGGCCGACGATTATATTATTAAACCATTCCGGATGCGCGAGCTGTCGGCGCGCATCCGGGCTGTCTTGCGCCGCAAGGAAGATGGGGCTGATAAATTTGAAGTGCTGCGGGTAGGTGAGATTGTTATGGATGAAACATCTCACACGGTCAAGGCTCGCTCCGAGCTGGTTTCGCTGACCCCAATTGAGTTTGATTTGTTGGCGGTGTTTATGCGTTCGCCGGGGCGGGTTTTTTCCCGCACCGAGCTGGTGGATCACCTCACCGACAGCGGTTTTACCGGCCTTGAAAGTACATTGAACGTCCACATCCGCAACCTGCGCATGAAGATTGAGGTTGACCCTGGCAGCCCGCGCTACATTGAAACTGTGTTTGGTATCGGCTACCGCATGCAGAGAATGGCCTGATAACAATGCGTAAATCTCTTTACTGGAAACTGACCCTGGCTTTTATCCTGGTTGCTTTCATCACGACAGCCCTGGTGGCGGTTTTTATCCGCATTACCAGCGCTGACAGCCTGTCACAGCTGATTATCCAGCAGCAGCGTAGCAGCCTCAATCAGGCCTTGGTGGATTATTACTCAACCTACGGTTCCTGGAATGGCATCGCAAACGCCTGGCAGCAGCTTCAGTCCCAATCAGGGCCGATTTCTTTTATGAATGGCCCATCTCAAGGCCGCGGTCCTGCTGGCGGCGGCAGGGGGTCAAATTCGAGAGACCTGCGCGGTCTCTTCGGGTTGGCAGACGAACGTGGGGTGGTGATCGTCGGAATCGACCCCCACAGTCCCAGCGGAACGAAATTGGCAGCCAACTTTCTAGATTCGGGTTCGCCCATTCTTGTAAATGGCAAGCAGGTGGGGGTTATTCTCACCTCCAACCAGCAGCTGGGGTTTCTTCCGGATGAAGCCCTTTTCCTAGAGCATACCAATCAGGCCCTGGTGTTTGCCATCCTGGGGGCGCTGGTGATTGCTTTGATCTTGGGAATTTTTCTGGCGCGCACCCTGACCCTCCCGCTGCGAGCGCTGACCGCGGCTACCCAACGCATCGCTCAAGGTGAGCTTGATCAGCAGGTTAAGGTAACCTCCCAGGATGAGATTGGCAAGCTGGCCGAAGCGTTCAACCGCATGAGCCAGGAAGTGGTGCGCGTCAACCAGCTCCGCCGCAGAATGACGGCGGATATTGCCCACGATTTGCGCACACCCCTGACCGTGATTGGCGGATATATCGAATCCATGCGCGACGGGGTGCTCGCCCCAACCCCTGAAAGGTTGTCCTTGATCTATGCCGAGACTGAACGGCTGCAAAACATGGTGGGGGACCTGCGCATGTTGTCTCAAGTGGACGCGGGTGAGCTGGCCTTAAATCCGCAGCGTATCTCGCCAAAACCCTTGCTGGAAAGGGTGGCGATGGTCTTCGAGCACAAGGCTGAACTCCAAGGCGTGGCGCTGTCTGTGGCTGCCGCGGAACCATTGCCTGAAATTCTGGTCGATGAAGCCCGCTTGATGCAGGTGATGGATAATTTGCTCGGCAATGCCTTACGCTATACTTCGCCAGGAGGAGAAATCCTGTTATCGGCCCAGCCCGCCAAAGAAAAGGTGGTCATAACGGTCAAAGATACCGGGAGTGGAATTGCTGCGGAAGAA
>DAIQPZ010000244.1:0-3183 GCA_036787065.1 Anaerolineaceae bacterium | reverse complement strand
TTTGCGCGCATTCTGACGATCGAAGATGATAATGCTTATCTGTGCCGGGCGGCCTACCCGGTGCGAGCATTAGGGTATGACCTTGGGATGGGACGGATAGAGCCCCCATCGATCATCCGTTATTATCAAAGGGCGATCCAACAAAAGAAGGTGATTCAACTTTTTCGCGGCGATCCGACGCTCACCAACGATATCCGCCACGCGCTGATGTTAGATTTTGCATCCACTCTATGCCTGTGCCCGCTACAAATTGGAGATCAGACTGTGGGTCTGTTTGTTTTAGGCGAAAGGCGGGACGGGGGCCGCGAGCCTTTCGATCCGGATAAGCTGCGTTTGATCACTGCCATTGCGGATCAGGCGGCCAGTGCGCTCCAACGGGCCCGGCTGCACGAACAGATGGAGAACTCATTTTTAGAGACCATATTGGCATTGGCCAATGCGATGGATGCCCGCGATACCTACACGGTCCATCATAGCCACCGGTTGGCAAAAATGGTCGAAGCCGTGTGCCGTGAGTTGAACTGCACGGAAGAAACCTTGCAGTCTATTCGTTGGGCCGCGCTGCTGCATGACATTGGAAAAATTGGTGTGCCCGATGAAATTCTGCGTAAACAAGGTCCATTGAGCTCCGACGAATGGGTCATGATGAAGCTTCACCCAGAAATTGGGGCCAGGATTGTGGCGCCGGTTAAAAAGCTATCTAATGTGGCGCCGCTGATCCGGGCTCACCAGGAGCGTTTTGACGGTTCCGGATATCCAGATGGTTTGAAGGGGGAACAGATCCCATTTGGAGCGCGGGTGCTGTCGATTGCGGATGCGTATGGCGCCATGACCGATGAACGGGTTTACCGCAATTCTCTCGATCACGAAGAGGCCTTGCTCGAAATCCAGAGATGCAGCGGCACACAGTTCGATCCGGCCCTGGTCGCGATTTTTGTGCAAGTCTTGGAGAAAGACGCTAAAAACTTTATCTTGCAATCCTAAAATCCACGATGGAATTAGTAATGTAACTTTTCAGTTATGAAGCATTCTCCTTCACCGCAAACAATTTATATCAATGGGCGCTTCTTGAGCCAGCCGGCCACCGGGGTTCAACGCTATGCGGTTGAATTGGTGCGCGCCTGGGACGGCATGCTGAGCCGGGGTGAAATCAAAGACCATGACTGGCGGATTGAACTGCTTTCACCCCGCCTGCATGGCAGCATCCCCCAATTTAATTGCATCCCGGTCCGCCAGGTGGGAAGGCTGCAGGGTAACTTGTGGGAACAGGTGGAGCTGCCCTGGCACGCGCGTGGAAAGTTTTTATTCAATCCCTGCAATACTGGCCCAGGGTTCAAGCGCGATCAGGCGGTAACCATCCACGATGCCTCCGTGTTTGCCGTACCGCATTCCTATTCGCTGGCATTCCGCATAAAGTATAAAATCATCATCTCGATCTTATCCAGGAGCGCCGCCCCCATCTTTACGGATTCGAGTTTCTCTAGAGACGAACTGGCGAAATTTTGCCACGTAAATCCGGGCCGGTTCCAGGTTGTGCCTTTAGCCGCTGATCACATCCTCTATACCCAGCCGGACGAAGACGTTTTTCAAAAACACGGGATGGGCTCAAAACCGTTCTTCCTGGCTGTGGGCAGTAATGCCCCGCATAAAAATTTGACCGTTTTGGCGCAGGCGTTGGCGCTGCTCTCCGACCCGAATTTTGATGGGGTGATTGCGGGAGGGGACTTTAAAAAAGTATTTCAGACCGGCCAGCTTGCCAGCCAGGATGCTCTCAAGCGCATCGGGTATGTCTCAGAAGGGGAGTTGAAGGCCCTGTACCAGCGCGCGGAAGCCCTGGTATTTCCCTCGTTGTATGAGGGTTTTGGCCTGCCACCTCTGGAAGCCATGGCCTGCGGCTGCCCGGTGATCTGTGCCAAAGCGGCGTCGCTCCCTGAAGTTTGCGGGGATGCCGCCTTATATTTTAACCCTCACGACCCGCGGGACCTGGCGGATAAATTGCTGGCGTTGATTAATGATCGGGCTTTGCAAGATGATTTACGCAAAAAGGGATACAGCCAGGCGCAGAAGTTTACCTGGTCCAAGACCGGCCAACAGACCTGGGCCGCTTTAACCTCCGAATAAATCACCCCTTCGCTTGAAGTTCTGCCAGGTCCACATCCACCATCATTTCCACCATCTTTTCAAAAGTTACCTGTGGAGTCCATCCCAACTCCTGCTGCGCGCGGGATGCATCACCGATGAGGGAAACGGTTTCAGGGGGTTTGTAGAAGCGTTCATCAAAGACCACGTAGTCCTGGTAATTCAAACCGAGCCGTGAAAATGCAAGCTGGCATAATTCACGCACCGTGTGGCCTTTGCCGGTGGCAATCACGTAATCATTGGGCTGATCCTGCTGGAGCATGCGCCACTCGGCCTCGACGTAATCGCCGGCGAAACCCCAATCGCGCACCGCGTCCAGGTTGCCCATGCGCAGATCTTTGGCCAATCCGAGCTTGATCTGGGCGGCCCCGCGGGTTATTTTGCGGGTGACGAATTCATAACCGCGCCGGGGCGACTCGTGGTTGTAGAGGATCGCGCTGCAAGCATAAATTTTGTGGTTTTCGCGGTAGTAGGTGGTCAGGTTATAACCGGCGACTTTGGTGATGCCGTAAGGTGAGCGCGGGTGAAAGGGCGTCTGTTCGTTTTGGGGGGAGGTTTTAGCCAGGCCAAACACCTCCGCAGATGCCGCGAATAAGAAGCGGCATTTGGGCGCCAGCTCTTTTAACGTCGAAATCAGGTAATGGGTGCCATCAATGTTGGTGTTGAATATGGCAAATTCGTCGTCAAACGAGTAAGAAACAAAGGATTGGGCCGCCAGGTGGTAACATTCGTCCGGCTGCACCCGTTCGATAATCCGGAAGATGGATGGAAACGATTCAATCGAGGCCGGGTGGAGCGTAATGCGGTCCAGGTATGGATAGATGCGCCAGAGGCTGCGCTTGGGATCGTCCAATTCCGTGCGCAGTACCTGCCCGTGGACTTCATAATTTTTGGATAGCAACAGTTCAGCCAGGTAAGATCCATCCTGACCCGAGATACCAGTGATCAGCGCTTTGGGTGACATGCGGTAAATACCTTCTAGTTTTTGGCGTTTTATTTAAACGAAATAGCCTGCGCACAGCCTCGCACCAGCGGCTACCTCGT
>DAIQPZ010000243.1:0-3189 GCA_036787065.1 Anaerolineaceae bacterium | reverse complement strand
GCACCCGCAAACACTCAAAATTCGGCAGCTTTCTTACCATGGCTGAGGTGTTACATTATTTTATTCATTCGTGAGGTGATGGTGTATGAGCAATCAACAAGAACCATTGCTAGTAGTTAATCACTTAAAGAAGTATTTTCCTGCACAGGGAACTGGCTTTTTTAGACGCAGCGTCGGGTATGTCAAGGCTGTCGACGATGTGAGTATCACGGTACAGCCTGGTGAAACCCTGGGTGTGGTCGGTGAAAGTGGCTCCGGAAAGACCACCCTGGGCCGGTGTATCACCAAACTCTACGAGGCGACCGGCGGCGAAATCCTGCTCAACAGCGGCGACCACACGTATTCGGTCACAAAAATCAAAGGCGATGAGCTAAAAGGTTTCCGACGCAAGGCCCAAACCATCTTCCAGGATCCTTATTCTTCGCTTAACCCGCGCATGAACATCCTGGAGACGGTCGGCGAACCCTTACTCGTCAATGGCCTGGCCAGGGGTCGCGATCTCGAAGACCGGGTGACTGAGATGATCTTGCAGGTTGGCCTGCGGGTGGAGCACTTGCGGCGCTATCCGCACAGTTTCAGCGGCGGCCAACGCCAACGGATCGGGATCGCCCGCGCCCTGGTGGTGAACCCCCAATTGGTCGTCGCGGATGAACCGGTATCTGCCCTGGATGTGTCTATCCAGGCCCAGATCTTGAATCTTCTCGAAGATCTGCAGAATAAATACCAACTGACTTATGTCTTTATCTCGCATGCCATGAGCGTGGTGCGTTACGTCAGCGACCGGATCGCAGTGATGTATGGCGGTAAGCTGGTAGAAATAGGCGAAAAGTCTGAACTGCTCACTCACCCAAAGCATCCCTATACGGAGCTGCTCCTGGCAGCCGTTCCACGCACGTCCCAACGTAAACACGTTAGACGAGAAATCACACCCGGTGAACCACCCGATCTGGCTAATCTGCCCATAGGCTGTGTGTTCCAACCCCGCTGCCGTTATGCGAAAGAAATCTGTGCCATCGAGACACCCGCCCTCAGGCTCGTTGGCACTTCAGGCACCTATGTAAGCTGCCACCTGGCAGAAACACTCGACTTGCAGGGTATCAGCGAGGCGGGTGTTTAAACTGTGTAGAAAGCACACATGACTTCATTTCGCCGTTACTCCACTTACGCTTTAGCCTACCTTTTATGGGCTATCACCATCGTCCTGGGTGGGTTGGCTTTATTACAGGCGCGAGACGCTATTCTCTCGGTTGTGGTCATATCAACCTACAACCGGGTTAAAGATAACCCCACAGCCCTTTTCAATGCATCCCTACAGACACGCACCATGGATCAATGGTCCTATCTGTTATTAGGCCTGCTCCTGGTGGTACTCATCGTTTTTGCCGAGTATTTTTATCGGACGGGAGTCCAACCCGGGAGTTTGCGGCTGCGCTTCTTTCAGGTGACCGCGGTTGAATTTGGTGTCTTATTCGCGGCAAACCTGACCAGCGCTATGGTCATTTGGAATGTGAGCGGGTTTACCTGGCAAAGCCTTTTTTACCCGGTGTTAGAGCTGCTCACCACGATCATTTTTATCTGGCTGTGGATCGACACCCGCCGCCGGAGAATGGGGGCCCCGTTGGAAGGCCAGTCTGCTTAAGGTAACCCCCTGTTCTCCTGTTTGCGTCTGCAGGATCGCCTTTACCTGCGGGCGCAGCCTGTTTTTTCGGCATATTTAAAGGGGTTCTTCTGCGTTACACGTGTTATCAATACCCAACCTTCATCCAATAAGGAGTTTTGTATGCCATCTACCGGCAAAAAGAAGCGTCACCCTAATATTTTGTTGATCGGGATCGACTCCCTGCGAGCCGACCATATGAGCTGCTACGGATATCCCCGCCAGACCACCCCGCACATCGAGCGATTTGCCCAAGGGGGCGCTCTTTTTGAACAGACCTACAGCGCCTTTATTCCCACCACCAGCGGTTATGGGTCCATGTTAACCGGGATGGACGTCTTCAACACCCAGATGGTGGCGCTGCGCCATCAAGGACCCATGCGCCCCGAGGTGAAGACACTGGCTGAGATCTTGAAAGAGGGGGGGTACAACACCACATGTGTGGGTTTTACCGGGAACCCCGCTTCACGCGGCTTTGATAAATACATCGATTTCTCCGGCTGGGGCAGTTGGGCTGAAGGCCGAAGTACCAAGGCACAAAACCTGAATGACGTCACTATTCCGGAGTTGGATCGCCTGGCTTCAAGAAGAAAACCTTTCTTCCTTTTCTTGCGCCACATGGATCCCCACGCCCCTTACCTGCCCCCCGCGCCTTACGAGCGCATGTTCTACCATGGAAACGAACTGGACCCGGCCAATACCTCCATGGATCCCGTGATGAGCTTCAAACCCTTCTGCGATTTCTTTGCCAGTTGGATGCCGCCGGGCATCACCGATAAAGATTACGTCATCGCCCAGTATGACGGGGAAATTGCTTATATGGATGCCTGTATCCAGACTCTGTTCACGGCCCTGGAAGCGCGCGGCATTCTCGATGAAACCATCGTTGTGATTAATTCCGACCACGGTGAGACCTTGTATGATCACGGCTGCTTTTTTGATCACCACGGCCTTTACGACCCTACCTTGCACACCCCATTAATTATCCGCTACCCTGGCAAAGTGCCTGCTGGTAAACGCGTCCAAGGGTATAACCGGCTGCAAGATCTGACCCCGACCCTTTTAGACCTGGCAGATATCGAGACCGGGATTAACTTCGATGGTAAAAGCCTGATGCCCATGGTCAAAGGCGAGGTGGCATCCTACGACAGCGAATTTTACATCACCGAATGCACCTGGATGCGGAAACAGGGTTGGCGAACCCCCCAGTGGAAATTGATCGTAGCCCTTGAACCGGATTTCCATTTTAAACCGCCTGTCGAATTGTACAACCTGATTGAGGACCCCCTGGAAAATAACAACCTGGCTGAACGTGAGCCGGAAATCGTGGCGGCCCTTAAAACACGCATGGAACAATGGATTGCGAAGCGCGAAGGAGAGACCGGCCTATCCAATCCAATTATGAATCAGGGTGATTGGCATGGCCATGAAGGCGTCGGCTCATTCACGTCTTCACAACAGGCCTATGATACGATGCATATCGGCGACGTGGGTGCGGCCATCCGCTTACAAGCCAAATCCAGGTGACCAGG
>DAIQPZ010000242.1:0-3202 GCA_036787065.1 Anaerolineaceae bacterium | reverse complement strand
CAAGTGTCTGAAGGATAACTGGAGCTCCGCTTTTACCTGACAGGCCAGGAAAAATCCGAAGCCATTGTCAGCGCCACGGGCTTACGGATGAAGGCGTTCTACGGAAATTATGCCTGCAACGCGTTCGATCCAGCCCACGGCCACTCTTTAGAAACCGCCGGCTGGACACGGCTCAATGGGCAGCAGCCAACAGGTCCAGGGTGTGCTGGAGTAAATCCGGGCTCAGCCGGTCACCATGACCGGGAACGATCACGTCAGCCGGGAACTGTTTCAATTCCTCAATCGCCTCCGGCCAGTTCTTTATATCTGCGTCGGCCGTATTTCCAAATTGCGCCAGACCAATCACCATACAGTTTCCAAAGAGCAGTTTACTCGCCGGAAAATAGACAGCCACTTTATCCTGCGCCTGGGATGGACCGGGGTAAAAGATCGTCACGTCCTCTCCCCCGAATGTCAATTTAAATCCCGCGTTGATCGGGAAGGGTTGAACAGGGAGTCAATAAGCCATTTTAAGCTTTGCCTGGTAAGCGGTGGATTGGCTGTCGCCAGGGGTACCAGCATACCCGCCAGTACCAGCGTCCCATCCGCCATCTCAACCAACAGCGCGCTGGCTGACGTTGGGTGAGGGAGACAGCTTCGCCTGGGTGCAAGCGCTGACAATCAGGCTAATAGCCAGGAATATTATCAAATGAGATATTTTTATGACCGCCATGGGGCGGTCATTCTTCTGGGAAAAATTATAACCGTGGAGAACCAGGATTATAGTTGATTGTTGTCGATGATCCTGGCAGACGGATTATTGGCAATGATTAAGAGGACCATACCAAATCCACATCGCTCAAGCGAAATGGATGAGCATAGCCGGGATAGATCATCTGTGCCTTATGCGCCGCCAGCCTGGCCCGACAATCAAAGGTGGTTTGATAATTTTCTAGGCCTGCATATGCCGGCAAGGGCAGATCATCGTTAAAAGCCAAACCGCTATCCAGGATCAGCGACATGCTGTCATCGTTGTGACCGCGTGTCTCAACCATTTCCCCCTCGATCCCGATGGCGTGCAAGCTGCCCCGGTTTGGGTGAATTAAAGGGTCCTTGAGCATCCTTTCCCGGTAGGAGCCAGAAGGCCTGAGGCGCCGCCGTGAGGCGAGCCAGCGGAGCAAGAACGGCGTCATAATTAACCCGCCAGCCTGAAAAATCGTGCCAGGCCTGCTCACGGTCGGCTTTTATTGGCAGGCCGGCAACGTTTAACTCTTCACAGGCGGCGTCGAACTGCGCGCGCTCGATTGAAATCGGGTCGCCTGGTTCGGGATCCGGATTATAAGGGATCCCAAAAAAGTCGGCGATGTGGCGCAAAGCCAGAAAGCCTGCACGGAGGCACAGGGAAACCTGGGGTTCTGTCGGCAAGTCCACCACAGATTGGCGCAAAGCGGCGGCATCCAGAACCGTCCCCGCCGCAGTAACTCATGAATGCTCCGGGCGAGGTGGCGAAAAAAAACCAGCGCAGCCAGTGAGGTGTGGCTTTCTTCAATCTCGGCGAACCAGGTTTCCCATCCCTCCCACTCCATCTGCAGCCGCTCCAGGCCGTGAATGCGGTGGAATTGTTTCAGCTTCTCCACCGGCGAAGGAGGGTTACCGGCGCGAACATCAAGCTTGGTAACCGCGACTTCACGGCGGGAAAAGGCGGCGTACATGGTCGGCAGATAGGCGATCAACAAAGCCACCAGCATCAGCCCAAAACCCGCCTCACTGAACGACAGGAGTAAAAAACCCAAACCATCGGCTGTGGAAAAGCCCAGGGTAAACAGCGAAGAACCGCTCTCCCGAAAAGCCAGGTACCACGAAGATGGGTCGACTGCCCAGAATAAGCAAGTATAGCCCAATAAAATTAACACGTACCAGGTAGGCACCATCAACAGCAATCCAAACGGCGCGTAATAAGCCAGCAGCCGGTCCCTGCCAGCATAATCTGGGATATGCTTTAATCGCAGCGCAAACACGCGGCGCAGGGTGTTGAAGACAAAGCGTGCCAGCGAATCCTGGATGGCGCGCGGTATAACAAAAGACTTGATCGCGGAAAACACCGCCAGCAAAACCAGCGATCCACCCGCGAAAAAGATAATGAAACGGGAAATCAATCCCCACCTCCCACACCGGCCCGATGCCAGCTTGATGATCTATTTGAATTAGGGACTAAACCTCAGCTTTTGCAGCCCAAATTATAGCCCATCCTGGAAAGCAGATTGATCATGGAAACAATGTTGCCCCCAGGTGACCAATCCATTGAGAAATAATAATTGAATGGAAAATCCTATCGCTCTCCACTGCCCTCAAAAGCGGAAATCGAACTGAACCGGGAAGGGACACCCCTACTGGGGTAGGTTATTCCCTCCCTGCCAACAAATCACCGATATGATTGGGAGGATTTATAAGGTACGATATTATCTGGGTGGATTTTTTTAGCTGCTTCACTCTCGAATAGCAATAAAGAAGATACCACATGGTATCTTCTTTATTGCTATTTCGTGTGCCCCCACCGGGACTCGAACCCGGGTTATAGCCTTGAAAGGGCTGTGTCCTAACCTCTAGACCATGGGGGCAACTGGAACGGTAATGATTTTATCAGATGGTAGCAATCTGGTCAAGCTTTCAAGTCAGGCTTTTTTTTCGTTCATTGGTTAGGGAGCGGCACACCTGGAAATATTCGATATCCAGCTCTTCGAGTACCGTTTCGACGCCACTCAAATCTTTCGCGCGGCCCATTTTCTCCAGCTCAAAACAGATTTCTGCCAGGTGCGCTGCTCCCAGGTTGGCACTGTTGCCCTTCAAGTTATGTGCCGACTGGCGCAGCGCTTCAGCACTCTTACGCTGGATCGCCAGGTGAATATCTTCAATGGTGCGAACCGAATCGCGCAGATAAATGTCGATTATTTCAGCCAGGAAATCCGCGTCGCCATCCTGCTGCAACGCGCGGATATTATTCAGCATACCGCGGTCAAGCGGATCCACTTCAGGAGCCGCCTCGGGTTCAAGCACAGGGGCATTCTCCATTTCCAGGCCCTCTATGCGCAGTTCCGGGCTGCCCTCAAGCGTAAAGCCGTTGCTCGAATCGCCGTTGCCGGAGCCGAGCGATAACGGGTTCTCTTCATGGCTCAATACCGGCGAGTCCTCTTCTGATTCGGGTAACCTTTCCAGCGCCGCTTCC
>DAIQPZ010000241.1:0-3210 GCA_036787065.1 Anaerolineaceae bacterium | reverse complement strand
CACCCGCAATTACCTCAAATTCGGGGCTTTCTCTCATATGCCTGAGCAGTTACAGGTAAACAGGATATCTCCCAGGCCAGGCAGGATCATAGGCGCAAGGCGAGGGTCGCTGCCCATCGCCTCGACCTGGGGCGCCAATAGTACGACACGGCGCACGCGTTCGGGATGGCGCACCACGTAGCCAGCGGTGATGTATCCCCCCAGCGAGATACCCACGATGTCTACCGGGTGATCGATTTTGAGCGCATTGAGCAACTGATCTAGCTGATCGGTGAATAACTGCAGATCGTACCGGCCTTGTGGCCGGTCGGAATACCCACGACCGTACAGGTCGTAAGCCAAAACACGGTTACCTGCCTCGGTAAGGGCCGGGATATTACGCTCCCAACTGTAAGATGCAACGGAAAAGCCATGCACCAGCACAACGACCTGCCCACCGGTTGGCCCGCTGAGTGTGTAATGGGTGACTCCACCAGGGAGACGGATGAATTGTCCTGGGAGTTTGGCGCGAGTTGAGTCATCCAGCCGGCGGGTTTCGGGGTCCTGGATAATGTAAACACAGGCTAATAAAATGAGCAAAACCATCAGGGCAGACCCAATTTTAACCCAACAACCTTGTCTACGCATTCTTAACTCATTCGTCCAGGGCAGGATCTTGAACCGGTATTATTGCCAGGGCACCGCCGCAAACCTTCCCTCATTCTAATCTCTTTCGGGTTTTTTGTATCAGGTTCTTCAGGATTTCCCGTGGAATGGAATTTACCATGGAAATTCCCAATAAGACATTTACTCAATTCCTTCATTTTTTATTGTATACTTCAGGTGTAACTCCTCAATAATTAGGGGGATGCGGGGTGTTTTGGGTGGGACGAAGCCCGCCCAAAACACCCCCCCTTTATTAAAAAGTTACCTTTAGGTGTTCAATGGTGTACTAAAGTAATTATCATCTGGTCCTTAGGTGTCTGAATTTTTTTATCAGGACAACCGTTTATTCCTGAAGCCGTCTGCGTAAAGCGATCAGGGGCGCATTGGGGGTGCGGTAGTGGTTTTTGGGATTCTGCATTTGGTGGAGTTATCCATTTTGGAGGGGTTATGAAAGAGTACGAGCCGCGCACCCATCTTCCGGACGAGTGGGCGAAGAAAGCGTCATGTCCGGTTTGCCAGAGTCGCGGATTGTTGGTCAGTCATACGAGCGGCCCAGCAGACCGCATGGGTTGTCCTGCCTGTCAGGTTTCTTTCGAAATTGCCCAGGGCTTTACCCACATTCGCCTGATGCGCCTGCCAGACCAATTCATTTCTCACCGGATCGATTTGATCGGTGTCTGGATCAATCCGATTGAATTGAAAACAATTGTCGATAAAGTTATCCATGCGGCGCAATTCGTTGAATCCCCACTTCAACCTCCGGCTGCTAAGCAGGAGTCAAATATTTATACAAAATCCATCTTATCCACATTACCCAAATTAACCCAGGAGGAAGCTACACAACGCGCGCTCAATTTAACGGCCCTGGGGAACCCGCCCCAAGCCATCCAGGTTGTTTTACAACGGGCCGGTGCATCCTCCGAACAGACCGCCATCGCATTGGAAGAACTTACCCGGGTCAACCAGAAAAAGACGAAGCACCAGACACGTTGTTTTGGATCATCACTGGTTCGGTAGGCGTTTTAATTCTAGTCATAGCGCTTTGGATGACCATGGGTGGGAGTTTACCTGGCTTGCAAGCCAACGGGGGCTCTTCAGACCCCACTGCCACCCCGGTATACTTATATCTTCCCGATTTGAGTGGTCGCACTACGCCAACCAGTGCTATGACCACAGATACGCAGGCTTATTTTAAAGCCTTGTGGAACTTGCAGGGTGATTATCTAGAGAGGGCTGAAAAATTAAAATCGGTGACCCCTCCAGACGAACTGAAAGATGTTCATCAAAAGTTGATTGAAGACTATACGTATGCGGGGCTGACGAAGAAAGCCGCGGAGGACTGCCTGGCTAAAGTGTCTACATGCTCAGCGCCAACGCCGGATCCAAAATTGGCAGCCGGCTGTAAAAATATCACTAAAACCTGCGCTACCCTGGCGAACCAGGCGCAGACATCTTATAACCAGCTTTCTTCGTTAATTCCACAGACGGGTGCAAAGCCTGGCAGTCCTATTACAACAAAATGAATGAGCCGTGGGCGATGACAGCGGCCAACGGGGGATGCCGAGCCCCATAAACGCCTCAAATTTGGGTCTTTTTCTAAAGGTCTGAGCAGTTACCAAAAACATTTCTGCTCAGCCGCGTGTGAAAGACTTTCTTTCCACGACTGTGAAGTGACTAAATGACAAAAATTATTAATTTAGGAGGAAACCTTTATGTCCCAACCATTATCCCTCACCCAGTGCCCGGCATGGAAAGCCTTAGAAGCTCATTACCTGGGGATCAAAAACACCCACCTGCGCGATCTATTTGCCAGAGACCCTGGTCGGGGCGAGCGTTTGACCGTCGAAGCGCTGGGGTTGTACCTGGATTACTCTAAAAACCGCATCAATGTGGACACTCTGCACCTTCTGGTGGCCCTGGCGGAGGAATGCAAGCTGGCTGTGCGCATCCAGGCTATGTTCAACGGCGAGAAGATCAATCTCACCGAGGAGCGGGCGGTGCTGCATACGGCCTTGCGGTCGCCGTTTGGCGCGACCATCCGGGTCGACGGGGTGGATGTGATTCCCGAAGTGCATGCAGTGCTGGATAAAATGGAAGCCTTTGCGCGGCAGGTTCGGTCGGGAGAATGGAAAGGATACACCGGCCGGCGCATTCTTAACGTGGTAAATATCGGCATCGGTGGGTCCGATCTGGGTCCCGTCATGGCCTACGAAGCGCTTAAATCCTACAGTGATCGCGGGTTGACCTTCCGCTTTGTTTCCAACGTGGATGGAACTGATTTCGCCGAAGCCACGCGCGATCTCGACCCGGCAGAAACCCTGTTTATTGTGGCTTCAAAAACCTTCACCACCCTCGAAACCATGACCAATGCGCAGACCGCGCGAGCCTGGCTGTTGGCGTACATGGACGGCAAACAGGTAGTTGCAGGTACCTTGTCTGAAACAAACCGGTTCGCAGACAGCCCGGTTGCAAGGCACTTTGTCGCAGTCTCGACCAATACCAATGAGGTGAAAGCGTTTGGCATCGATACCGCCAACATGTTTGGCTTCTGGGATTGGGTGGGTG
>DAIQPZ010000240.1:0-3212 GCA_036787065.1 Anaerolineaceae bacterium | reverse complement strand
GCACACGCAAACACCTAAAATTCGGCAACTTTCTTCGCATGGTTGAATAGTTACAATTCAGGGTACTATTCCGGCGTTCTGCAAACAAGGAGAAATTGGATGATTAAACCGGCTGGTTGGAATACCTGGGATGTCGAGCATCTTAATGCTATCGTTTATCTGCCTGACCGTTTGCGCGTTTGTTTCAGCCTGTTTAACCTGCAGACCCAGGTGCGGAAAGCGGTTTTCGATTGGCGGACCGGGTTGCGCCGACTGGGACCGCATGCCAGCGATGGCAGCTACAGCCAGATCGATCTGGCCTGGGATGACTTGACCGTCTCATTCGAATACAGCCAGAAGCCTGGAAAACGACTGCCATCGGTTTTTTGCCGGGTCAATATCGCTGAAGATTCTTTCGCCGACCTATCTTCTTTTTTATTACTGGTCGAAATGGATGGCGCATGGGGAGAGCCGGTCCAGGTGGAATTGTATGCGGCCGGGTTAGTGGCATGCGCCAGTGGGCGCACCTGGCAATTGACCGCCAGCCAGGCGCCGCTTCCAACTTTGCCTGCGTTCTTGCGACCTGGCAGCCCGATCCTGGCTTTTCCATTGCTTCCGGCTGGCCAGGAACAAATGGATGAAGATAGCGATGTTTGTACCATCCTGGTAAAAGTTGAGCCGGGTTATTTACCCATCATATCATTTGAGGACGCGGTTAAGTGGATAGAGGAGCAGCGTTCTCTTTATTTGCAAACCAGCCTGCGCACTTCTGGTTGGCTTATGGATGCAGCTTCTGGCATGACCCGCGGACTGCATTGGAATACGATTTGGGAGCCAATCAAAAAGCGAATTTGTTCACCTGTCTCCCGGGATTGGTGTCGGCATCCGAATTGGGGCGGGTATGTCCTTTTTGATTGGGATACTTTTTTTGCCGCGCTGATGTCGACGCTTGAAGACCCTTCCCTGGCTCAGGCGAACCTGCGGGCTATTTTGCAGGAAGTGACCCCCAATGGCTTTGTTCCTAATTTCGGATCTGCCCGTTCCGCCTCATTGGATCGCTCACAACCGCCTGTGGGGGCTTACGTGGCATTAAAAATTTCGCGATCCCGCTCTTGGGCTGCCGACCGGGCGGGAGACGAGATGGTCGCTGAGATTTATCCGCAGTTGTTGCGCTGGCATCGCTGGTGGCTACCGCATCGTGATGGAAACGGAGATGGATTGCTTGAATGGGGTTCAGATCCTCTGGAAGGGTCGCCGGTGTGGGGCAGTGGTACCCTGCGGGATGCGATGTATGAATCGGGTCTCGATAACAGCCCGATGTATGATGAGGCTACCTATAATGACCAGACGCATACCATGGAACTGGCGGATGTTGGATTGAATGCGCTGTATGCCTTGGATAGCTGGGCACTGGCGGAAATGGCCGGCATCCTGAGTATAACTTCAGATGTGGACACTCTGACCCGCGAATATCAACAAATGACCGAACTTATCAACCGGGAGCTTTGGAATGAAGCCGCCGGCATTTATCAAAACAAGTTTTGGGATGGACGTTTCTCGCCGGCGCTTTCTCCGACCAATTTTTATCCTTTGCTGGCTGGGGTGGTCCCGCCCGATCGAGCCAGGCGCATGGTTAACGATCACCTGCTCAACCCGAAGGAATTTTGGAGTGGGTTCGGTTTACCCAGCATTTCACGCAGCGATCCGGGTTATCGAAGTTCTGAACGCCTGCGAGAAGGCCTGCAAGGTTCAGTCAATGATTACTGGCGCGGGCGGATCTGGGGACCGATGAACTTTCTGGTGTGCGAGGGTCTGCGCCGCTACGGATTTGATCTTGAGTCACAGGCGCTTGCCCGTCGCAGCATCGATCTATTCCTGGGAGAATGGCGTGGAGAATCACATATACATGAAAACTACGATGATGTCAGCGGCGATGGGGATAACGTGCCAAATTCAGACCCGGTCTATCATTGGGGAGGGCTTCTGGCTTATTTGGGTATTCAGGAATTGGTAGATTACGAGCCGTGGAAGGGCTGGCGTTTTGGCAACCTGGGTGATGGATTCGCCTCTGTAAAAGGAGTTCATCTCAATGAAGGCAGCCTGGACGTCGCCATCAGTCCGGCCGGGTTACGTTTGACGTTAAATAATACAGCGTTCCTGGCAACGGACCAGCCGTGCATTTTGCGCGGCGTCCATTTCAACCCGGGTGGTATGAGCGGATACTTGACCGCGGATTCCCCAATGGTGGATCTGACGCTGTTTGGGCTTCTACCTGGCCAGCGGGTGGCTGCCTCAACCGGTGGACAGTCGATCCAGCTTGACGCTGCCTCGGATGGGCAGATTGCGCTGAGCTTGGCGAGTCATTCCCATTTTGAATTAAGCTGGCCGGTTTAACCGGGGTCATTAATGTCCTTCGCTTAACTCGCCAATCTTCTTTCGATATTTGGCATAGGTTGAAGCAAAATGGACCCAAAATGGAGAAAGGGTTAACCTGGGTTGGGCCTGTCCAATCACCTGCTTCAACTCACTGGCATTGTTAAACATGGGCAGTCCCTGGCGGGCGGTCCCAACCTCCATCAGGATGTGGGCGTCCGAGCCGGATGTGCCTGGCAGGTGATGCGCCTTGGCATAAGCCTGGGCGGCGTGGTTGGGGCCGTTCCCCAGGCAGCGCGCATTAAAGGTTTCAATTGCGTCCACCAACGGGGTGATTTTTTCCAGGTCGGCCAGGGCCCAGGCGCCATGTCGGGCGCTGTCAAATGGGTGTGAGACGCTAATAAATGCCCCTTGCTGGCGTAATCGCTGGATGGCTTCTTCTGGTTCGAGCCCTTCGGGTATTTCTTCCTGGACATAAAATGCCAGCAGCTCTCCTCGGGTGGTCATAATTTCTTCACCCACAATCACCCGCTGGGGATCCATTTGGTGAGCCAACTGGGCTCCGGCGATGCGGTTATGGTCCGTAATTGCCAGGCGATCGATTCCCTTACGCCGGCATTCTTCCAGCAAGGCCTCCAAGGGGGTCAGGCTGTCTTTAGAAAATTGGGTGTGGCAGTGGAACTCTACTTGCAACAAGTCAGACATTGAGATCTCCTGGTCTGGGAACTGGTCTAATCATATCTTATAGGTTACTGCTCAAGCAAACGTGTATAAGGCCCGAATTTGAGGTATTTGCGGGTGCGAAGCACCCGCAAATACCTCAAATTCGGGAACTCTCTTCTCGTGGCTGAGTAGTTGCT
>DAIQPZ010000094.1:0-10126 GCA_036787065.1 Anaerolineaceae bacterium | reverse complement strand
CCTGACCGACGGTTGGAGCATCGCAGGGCTGTATAACCTGACCCTTGTCAAGAAGTAAACCTTAGTTCATAAAAGACAGCCATGTTCCATAGCTTCGGAACATGGCTGTCGATTATTTTTACCCGGAGGCGCTGCTTTGAAAGGATACCGGAAGTATTTCCAAAACAAGCTGATTTGGCTCTTGGTCACGTTTGTTTTCGCTTTCATCCTGAATTTCACCCTGCCCCGCCTGATGCCGGGAGATCCTGTGTCAGCCATCATATCCAGGCTTGCCCGGGGCATGTCCAATTCAACCGGCATGAAAGCGGTCTATGAGCAATACACAGCACTGTTTGGAACCAATAAACCCATTATTGAGCAGTTTTTCCTTTACGTAGGTAATGTGTTGCAAGGCAATTTTGGCACATCCTTCAGCCAATATCCCAGAACGGTTGCAGACATTCTCAGCAATGCCATCTGGTGGACAATAGGTCTGCAGTTCCCGGCCATCATCGTCGGCTGGCTGATCGGGAACACGCTCGGCGCATTGGCAGCGTATCTTAAAAAAGGTTTTGATAAAGTCCTCATGCCCGTCAGTATTTTTGTGAGCAATTTCCCGGCATTTGGCATGGCAATCGTTTTGCTGGTCGTCTTTGGGGTCGGATTAAAATGGTTTCCAACCTCGGGCGGATATGGGTTTGACCTGATGCCAAGCTTTACCCCGGGATTTATATGGTCGGTGATCGTACATTATCAACTGCCGTTCTGGTCGATCGTGTTGATTGCTATCGGCGGCCAGGCCATCGGCATGCGCTCCATGTCGATCTATGAGCTGAATGCGGATTACGTAAAGTATGCCCGTTTTCTTGGAATCAAAGACCGTAAGATCGTAATGTATGTATTCAGAAATGCCATGCTTCCCCAAATAACCGGTTTGGCGTTATCGATCGGCACCATGGTCGGCGGCGCCCTGGTAGCGGAGATTATTTTCAGCTATCCAGGGCTTGGCACTACCTTGCTGTCTGCCGTGACTGGCCAGGATTTTCCGCTGATCTCGGCAACCACCATGATCGTTACAATCATGGTATTGGTCGCGAACTTTGCCATTGAACTTGTCTATGGCTTTATTGACCCACGCATTAAAGCGGCGCAGATGGATTAGGCAGAGATGCTATTATGAAAAATACACTCCGACAAGTTTTTCAGTCTGGCAAATTTCTGGTGGGTTTTTGCATCTTTGTAGCGTTACTGCTGATCGTGTTCCTTTATCCGATCTTCATACCAGATCCACCATTGGCAATCCTCGGTCAGGGTACTTTCTTCCCACCAGGGATTTATGTAAGTACTTTTGACAGCATTAATTCGCAAACTATCTATACCCTTAATCTGCCTGATGCCGCTGCCAGGCGAATCGACACCAGACTGAATGACCAGCAACGCCAGGACATCAAAGACTGGCTCGTGTTGGATGGTATTCCGGCGGACCAGATCGATATCACGAACACCGCACAACTCCTGGATCTGTGGGGAAAAAATTATGACCCCAATAAGGATATCCCTGGGTTGACCAACGCCAAGCGAAATTACTATCAAAGGCTCAGTGTGTCGCTCCAGGGACTTCTGTTAACCGCAGGCCAGATCATTGCATTACCAAACGCGACCACGGGTGCGCTTGAGCAGACAGGCGCCGTCAACCAATCGGATTATGTGAATATTGGCCAGGTTGCAAATGTACGGGTGCTGCCGCTCGGAACCGATAACTTCGGCCGGGACGTGCTCACGGAGCTGGTCAGGGCCGCCGGCGTATCGCTGGAGATCGGTTTTGTCGCGGGTATTATTGCAACCTTGATCGGTTTGAGCCTGGGATTGCTTGGTGGGTATGTCGGCGGCTTCTTGGATGACATCATTATGTTCATCACCAATCTCTTTACAGTCATTCCTGCTTTTGTGTTGTTGATCTTGATATCCTTCAGCATCGGGCAGGAAAGCCGCGGCGCCTTTACCATCGCGGTGGTGATCGGGTTTACCTCCTGGGTGTGGACGGCCAGGGCCGTGCGGTCGCAGGTGATTTCCCTGCGTAATCGCGACCACGTCAACCTGTCGAAACTATCCGGTCATTCTATCACTCACATCATCGTCTCAGATATTCTGCCTTACATCGCTTCCTACGTGGTTATGGCGCTCATCCTGCAGATTTCCTCGGGTATCCTGGCAGAGGCCGGGTTATCGATCCTTGGTTTGGGACCCAGAACTACGGAAATGCCAACGTTGGGGCTGATGATGAACTGGGCAATGATTTACCAGGCACAGATCCTGGGAAAATGGTGGGCGTATTTCCCCGTGCTCCTAACCATAGCCCTGATCACATTCTCGATGAATTTGATGAATACCGGTCTTGACCAGGTATTCAATCCGGCCTTGCGGGACTAGGTGATTGAAATGTCAAGAGTAATGTTAGAGGTTAAGGAACTGACCACCAAATACATCACCCGCTTTCGGGAAGATGTTTACGCAGTTGACCACGTTTCCCTGAAAGTCGTAGAAGGGAAATCGCTGGGAATTGCGGGAGAATCCGGCTGCGGTAAATCGACCCTGGCCCTCAGCCTGATGGGATATTACTTCGCTCCGCTGCACTACACGAGTGGAGAGATCATCATCGACGGGAAAAATATTTCCGGGATGAAGCCGGATGACATTCGCAAATCGATCCTGGGGACAGAGATTGCCTATATCCCCCAGGCCGCAATGAACGCCCTCAACCCCACCCAGAAGATCATATCCTTTATCAATGATGTTATTCAAGCGCACGATCCAGCCACGTCTAAGAAAGATTGTTATGATCTTGCCAGAAGCGTCTTTGAGAACGTGGGACTTCCGGCGGAAGTGCTGCAGAAATACCCTGTTGAACTTTCGGGCGGCATGAAACAGCGCACGGTGATCGCCACTTCTGTGATCCTTAGTCCAAAAGTGCTGATCGCCGACGAGCCTTCCTCCGCACTGGATGTCACCACACAGAAGGTGGTCATCAAGATGCTGCGTGACTTGATGGAAAAGGGCATCGTCAAATCGATGATCTTCATCACGCATGAGCTTCCGCTGCTTTACAACGTGACCGATGATATTATGGTCATGTACGCCGGGCAGATCGTCGAGTCGGGCACTGCACAGCAAACCGTGTTTGATCCACTCCATCCATATTCCAAAGGTCTCATGGGCTCGATCATTGTGCCTGAAGCAGGCCTAAGAGATCACAAATTGACCGCCATTCCTGGGGTACCGCCTAATCTTAAAAAACCACCTGTTGGATGCCGGTTTGCCGAACGCTGCAAATACGTTCTGCCAGAATGCAAGGTGAATTCTGTGGGGATGCACAATCTTGAAGATGACAAACGCGCGTACCGCTGCATATTGCCGGAAGCTGAACTGAGGAGGTACTATAAAAATGCCTGATGAAAAAAAACCATGCCTGAGCGGAACCGGGCTTACCAAGGTATTTGGTTTTGGCCGCCAGAAGACTGTAGCCGTTGATCACGTGGATTTCGATTTCTACGAGGGCGAAATCATCTCGATCGTGGGGGAATCAGGCAGCGGAAAGACCACTCTTGCGAAGATGCTCCTGGGATTGATCAGTACTTCGGAAGGAGAAATTTACTTCCAGGGGAAAAAGCGCGATTTGGGGAAGGGTATCTGGGACCAATGGAAGAAGCGGGAATACTGGAAAAATATCCAGGCGATCTTTCAGGATCCGTACTCTTCCTATAACATGTTTAATAAGATTGATGCCGTGCTCTTAGATTGTATTCGCATGCGTGGCGGTGGAAAACTTCCGCAAGCGGAAAAAATAGCAATGATGACGGAGGCGTGCAGCTTCGTCAACTTGAAGTACGAGGAACTAACCAACAAGTATCCTTTTGAGCTTTCCGGTGGACAGATGCAGCGTTTAATGATTGCCCGCATCTTCCTGCTGAAGCCGAAGATCTTGCTGGCTGATGAGCCAACCTCGATGATCGATGCCAGTTCACGCGCCACCATCCTGGATATGCTGTTGAAGTTACGGAAAGAAACCGGGATGACGCTTATTTTCATCACCCATGATATTGGCCTGGCGTATTATGTTTCTGACAGCGTATACATTATGGAGCACGGAAAATTTGTTGAACACGGAACTGCCGATGAAGTGATTTTGCATCCGAAAGAGGCTTACACCCAACGCTTGATCAATGATGTTCCAAAGATCCATGAAGAATGGGATCTCTCAACTGTGTAATGCATTCCTCTTGAGTTCGGATTCGAGCGAAATATGGGACAGCTGGTGGAACAAGGAACGGTAGAACAGGTCCTCGAATATCCCCAGCACGATTTCACCAAGCGCTTGGTGACCGATGTACCACTGCTTCACGGAAGGCACAGCATCCTGACGAAAACGAGTGAGACTCCATAATCCAGGCCTACAAAGACCTGACAGGCTTGCTTCTTTTTGAAACCTGTCAGGTTTTTATCCCATACCGAAATAAATATAAAAAGAGGAAAACAAATGCAGATTCAGTCCTTGACAGGTACCTGGCAATTCCATCAGGCCGGGACGGAAGAATGGCTTCCTGCCCATGTGCCGGGGGGCGTCCATACCGACCTGATGGCCGTTGGCCTTATCCAAAATCCTTTTGTGGGGGATAACGAAAAGCACGTCCAATGGGTCGCCGAGGCCAGTTGGGAATATCGCCGCAGCTTCACCTGCGCCCCCGAGCTGCTGGCTGAAGAGCAGGTCTTTCTTGTCTGCGACGGATTGGATACCCTGGCGACAGTCTGGCTGAATGGTCAGACTCTGGGCCAGACGGATAACATGTTCATCCAGTACCGCTGGGATGTGAAACCAATCTTGCGCGCTCAGGATGCATCTGGCAAACCGGCTTTGAACGAGCTGAAGATCTCATTTGCATCGCCGGTGCGCTATTGCACAGAAAAGCAAGCCGCCCGGCCTTTGCCCGGCGTTAGCCAGGCGATTCCCGGAGGCCCCTACATTCGCAAGGCTCCCTGCCAGTTTGGCTGGGACTGGGGACCGCAGCTGCCCCCAATCGGGATCTGGAAAGACCTGCGTTTGGAGGGATTCAGTGGGGCGCGTTTAGAGGAAGTGCATTTGCGGCAGCAGCATGCGGATGGGCAGGTGATGGTCGAGGCGCTGGTTTCCATCCAGCGCTGGAGCGACGTATCCTTGACGGCCGTGGTTCGCGTGAGCGCCCCGGATGGCAAGGTGACTGAAAACAGCAGTGAAATCACACCTAAGGGGGAAACGGTTTTAAAGGTGATCATCGCCAATCCGCAGCTCTGGTGGCCAAATGGATATGGCCAGCAGCCTCTGTACCAGGTGGATGTCAGCCTTTGGCAGGCCGATTCCGCCAACTCGGGGCCGCTCGACCAGTGCACTTACCAGATTGGGTTACGCACCCTTGAACTGCGCCAGGTCGCTGATCAATGGGGGCGATCCTTTGAATTTGTGGTCAACGGTGTGCGCATTTTCGCCAAGGGCTCGAACTGGATCCCGGCTGACTCCTTCCCCACCCGCATCAGCGATGGCTACCTGGAAGGGTTGATCCATTCGGCAGCCGAGACACACCAGAACATGCTGCGGGTGTGGGGCGGCGGATTCTACGAGGAGGAGCGGTTTTACGATCTCTGCGATCGCTACGGTATTCTAGTATGGCAAGAGTTTATATTCTCCTGCAGCATTTACCCGCTCGACCAGCCCGAGTTCATTGAGAACGTGCGCGTTGAAGCGCAGCAAGCCATCCGGCGCCTGCGCCACCGGGCCAGCCTGGCGCTATGGTGCGGCAACAACGAGATGGAATGGGGCTGGGTAGATTGGAACTGGAACCGCCCCGAGCACCAGGAGCTAAAAGCAGCTTACGACCAATTCTTCCACCACACCCTGCCCGCCTGGGTTAAAGCCGAGGACCCCGATCACGCTTACTGGCCTAGCTCCCCATCCTCAGATACACCCTTCGAGGATCCAAACGGCCAGCGCCAGGGTGATGCCCACTATTGGGATGTGTGGCACGGGCGCAAGCCGTTTACGGCCTACCGAAGCCAGTACCCGCGCTTCATGAGCGAATTCGGCTTCCAGGCCCTGCCTCCCCTGGCAACCATCCGGACATACGCTGCCCCGATAGATTGGAATATGACCTCTTACATCATGGAGCAGCACCAGAAGAATGCCAGCGGCAATTCCTTGATGGTCGGGCAGATGCTCGACACCTTCCGCCTGCCCAAGGACTTCAGTTCGCTGGTCTATCTGAGCATGGTGCTCCAGGCTGAGGGCATTCGCTACGGCGTGGAACACTGGCGCCGGCATATGGACCGGGTCTCCGGCACCCTCTACTGGCAGCTCAACGACTGCTGGCCGGTAGCGTCCTGGTCGAGCCTGGATTATTTTGGGCGCTGGAAGGCGCTGCACTACGCCGCCCGCCGCTTTTATGCCCCGCTGATGCTATCAATCGAAGATAAACCCACCGAGCAGGGCCTTTACATCACCAACGATCTGCTCCAGCCCTGGGAAGGCGCCATCCGCTGGTCACTGGAGACATTACAGGGGGTTGTTCTGGCTTCCGGCCAGGAGCAGATCAAAGTTGCGGCGCAAGCCGTGACCCATATCCGCACCCTGGACTTCGCAGACCGGGTCACCGACGCCAACCAGAGAGAGCTGGCTTTTGTGGCCGAGCTGCTGCAGGGTGAGCAGTGCCTTGAAATGAGGGTGGCGAGCTTCGTCCCGACCAAGCATCTATCGCTGGAGGACCCTGGCATGAAGGTAGTTATGCGCAGCGATAAAGACCAGCTGGTGATCGAGCTGGCTACCCGCTCGCTGGCGCGCCTGGTTGAACTATCCCTGGAAGGCGCGGACGTTGTCTTCAGCGACAACTATTTCGATCTGCCTGCCGGACGTACAGTCACCATTTCCTGCCCGATGCCAGTGGGGTGGACAGTGGATCAGGCGCTCACTGCGCTTAAAATCCGCTCGGTGTACGACTCGTACGCCTGAAAGAAGCATCTTCTCAATAAATAAGGGTATGTAGTGTTTTTTTGCCCCGTTTTTGCGGGACAAAAAAACACTACACCCTCTTTATTGAGAAAATACTAAAAAAAACAATTGCAGCAAGGAGCAAATAATGGCTGATATTCAATCGATCCTCTCGCAGATGACGCTGGAGGAAAAAGCCGCCCTATGCACAGGGGCCAGCTTCTGGACTACGACCCCGGTGAAGCGGCTGGGAGTGCCGGAAATGCTGGTTACAGATGGGCCACATGGCGTTCGCCGGGTGCCTGACGTGACGTCGATCCTGACCGAAAGCCTCCCCGCTACCTGTTTCCCGACTGCCTCCAGCCTGGCTTCCACCTGGAATGTAGATTTACTGCGCGAAATGGGGCAGGCCCTGGGGGAGGAGTGCGTTGCGTTGAACGTGGACGTGATCCTTGGCCCAGGCGCTAATATGAAACGCACCCCACTCTGTGGGCGTAATTTTGAATATTTCGCCGAAGACCCTTTCCTTGCCGGGGAACTGGCCACCAGCCTGATCAACGGTATCCAGAGCAAAGGGGTTGGCCCCTCGCTCAAGCACTACGCCGCCAACAGCCAGGAATTCCATCGCCATTCGGTCAGCGCCGAAGTGGATGAACGAACCTTGCGCGAAATTTACCTGCCTGCATTTGAAAAAGCCGTTAAAAAAGCGAAACCCTGGACGGTGATGTGCGCCTATAACAAGCTCAATGGCACTTTGTGCTCCGAACATCACGAGCTACTGGTAGACATTCTTAAAAATGAATGGGGGTTTGAGGGGTTGGTGGTTTCAGATTGGGGAGCTGTGCATGACCGGGTTGCTTCATTGAAAGGCGGTGTCGACCTGGAAATGCCTGGCCCGAAAGAGGTGCGGGTGAAGAACGTGGTGGAAGCGGTACAGGCGGGCGAGCTGGACGAAGCCGTGCTGAACGAAGCAGTGCGCCGGATTTTAACCATCGTCTTCAAAGCGGCGGAAACCCCCAAGGGCGGCAAGTTCGACATGGATGCCCACCATGCCCTGGCACGCCGGATCGCCGCTGAAGGGATAGTTATGCTCAAAAATAACGGCGTTCTACCGATCATGGGTGCGCAACAAATCGCCGTGATCGGCCGCGCGGCCCGCGAACCCTACTTCCAGGGCGGTGGCAGCTCGCATATCAACTCGACCCGGGTGGACATCCCAATTGACGAGCTAAAAAAACTGGCCGGTAATGCCGAGCTGACCTATGCCGAAGGTTATCCGCCAGATCTCAGCTTCCAGCAACCGCTCATCGACGAAGCAGTCTCTGCGGCAGGCGCGGCAGATGTTGCCCTGCTGTATATTTGCTTGCCGGCAGCGAAAGAATCCGAAGGCTATGATCGGGCTGACCTTGACCTGACCCCGCAGCAGGTAGCGCTGATCAAAGCTGTTTGCGCAGTGCAACCCCGGACGGTGGTCATTCTCAACAATGGCGCGGCGGTGACGGTGAGCGAGTGGATCGGCGATGCGGCTGCAGTCCTTGAGGCCTGGATGATGGGGCAGGCCGGCGCTGGGGCGATTGCCGATGTGCTTTTCGGGCGAGCCAACCCTTCCGGCAAACTGGCCGAGACTTTCCCGCTCAAGCTGGCCGACACGCCAGCGTTTCTCAATTATCCGGGCGAGAATGGCAAAGTACGCTACGGTGAGGGCATTTTCATCGGCTATCGCTACTATGATACGAAAGAAATGCCTGTACAGTTCCCCTTTGGTCACGGGGAAACCTATACCACTTTTGCATACAGCCAGCCCGAGGTCTCAGCATCCACGTTCAAGGATGAGGACGGCCTGACCGTTTCGGTGAGCGTGACCAATACAGGCACGGTGGCGGGCAAAGAGGTCGTCCAGGTTTACGTGCACGACCACAAATCGGCACTGGTTCGCCCCGCCAAGGAACTCAAAGGGTTTGCCAAGGTCGAGCTTCAGCCAGGTGAGACCAGGACCATGACGATCCCGCTTGATTTTCGGGCCTTCGCATATTATCACCCGGGATACCGGCAGTGGGTCACCGAAGATGGTGAGTTCGACATTTTGATTGGCGCATCCTCAGCTGACATTCGGTGTACTGAGACTGTTACCCTGCAATCCTCGCTCAAACTGCCCTCTTTGCTGAACAACTTATCCACCATCCGAGATTGGCTGGAAGATCCAAAAGGAAAAGTGATCGCCGAGCCAGTTATCGGCGAAATTATGCCTCAAATGATGAAGCTGTTTGGGGCCGGCGAGAACGCAGCACCAGCCAGCGGCATGGAGGACATGGTCCTGGATATGCCGTTACTGGCTCTCCTGGAATTCCAGGAAAACGACCTTCCAATTCCCCCCGGTAAAATAGTGGATCAATTACTCGAGCAGCTGCGCGGGGTAAATGAATAAATCAAAAGGATAGCATATGCGCTTTGGTTATTTTGATGATAAAAACCGGGAATACGTCATTACGCGGCCAGACACCCCCCTGCCCTGGATCAACTACCTGGGCTGCGAGGAATATTTCGGGCTGATCTCAAATACGGGCGGCGGCTATTCTTTCTTTCGCGATGCCCGGTTGCGGCGCCTGACGCGCTACCGCCACAATAACATCCCCATGGACGAGGGTGGGCGCTACGTCTACCTGCGCGACGACGAGAGCGGCCAGTTCTGGTCCCCTACCTGGCAGCCCACCCGGCTGGAGCTGGATGAGTACACCTGCCGCCACGGCATGGGGTATACCACCATTCATTCCACCTTCCACGGCATCGAGGCCGAAATTCGCTACTTTGTGCCACTGGGTGAAAACCTGGAAGTCTGGCAGCTCAAACTGACCAACCGCCGCACTGCGCCGGCCCGTCTGTCGGCCTTCTCGCTGGTTGAGTTCTGCCTGTGGGATGCCCAGGATGACGCCACGAACTTCCAGCGCAATTTCAACACCGGCGAGGTTGAGGTAGAAGACAGCGTAATCTATCACAAGACCGAATACCGCGAGCGCCGGGACCATTTCGCTTATTTTGCCTGCTCCGAGCCCATAGCGGGATTTGATACCCAGCGTGAGGCTTTCATGGGCCCATACCGCGGCCTGGACCGCCCGCTTGTGGTAGAACAGGGCCAGGCGG
>DAIQPZ010000020.1:19255-26510 GCA_036787065.1 Anaerolineaceae bacterium | reverse complement strand
GAAAATATGGATGATACCCACTCCATCGACCCTTTTTATGACGACAATAAATTTTAGCACTATTTAGAGGAAAATGATATGAGATCCAAGAGAAGAGTCTTTTTTTACCAAGTCATGGTAATATTTAATGAGAACAATCGGAGTAACTGCTCAGCCATGAGGTGATAGTTATCGAATATGAGGTATTTGTGGGTGCATCGCACTCACTAATACCTCATATTCGGGGCATTTTACAAAAGTCTAAGCAATTACCAATCGGAAATTCATCGCCCCCATCATCTTCCTTGGAAGGGAGTCAGAGTGATGGGCTGTAACAGAACTATGGGGCGTTTTCTTAGTAACGATCCCAATTAAGGAGTTACGCCATGCACCGGAGCACATTTTTAATGGCGGGTGCCCTGCTTATCAGTCTCACGATCCTGGTCAAGGCCAATGTGGTTGAAGCCCAGGTAAGCGCCACACAAGAAATACCAACCTTTACTTCGGTTGAGGTGGATTTGTGGCCTGAATATGATCAACCAAGTGTGCTGGTGGTGTATCATTTAATCCTCGCCCCCGGGACGGCTTTGCCGGCTTCGTTGACCCTCCATATCCCGTCGACTGCTGGCGATCCTTATAATTTGGCCTCACGTCAGACCGATGGCCAGCTCTACAACATGGCATATACCAGAACGGTTGAAGGCAATTTTTCGAGGATTAACTTTACCACCACCACTCAGGAAATTCAGTTTGAATATTATGACCCGGGCATCAACAAGACTTCCGGCGACCAATCGCCTTACCCGATCTTGAAACGGGGTAAAAGCCAGCGCGCCTATACCTATGAATGGCAGGGAGATTATGCGGTTAAAAGCATGTTAATTCAGGTACAGCAGCCGCTTGGCGCCACCCAGATGACCATCACGCCAGCCCTGGGGTCTGGGGTCGCTGGAGAAGGCGGCCTGGTGTATTATAATGGCCAGGTGGGCGCGGTGACGGCCAATACGAAATTTAAGGTCTTCCTATCTTACCAGAAACCAGACGACAGCCTCAGCGCGCCTGCGTTGAAGGTCCAACCCAGCAGCCCAATTACGCCGCAAACCTCCGGCCGGACTTTCAACCTGATGGATTACTTACCCTGGATCCTGGGCGGGGCGGGCGTATTACTGGCGGCCGGCGGAGGACTGTGGTACTGGCGCTCGATAGGTGAAGAACGTCGTACGTTCAGCTTGAAACCGATCATTGCGAGGGGAAAACCCAAGGAAAGCAGCCTGGATGAGCGGATTTACTGCTACCAGTGCGGGAAACAGGCAGGGGAAGGCGATATATTTTGCCGTTCCTGTGGGACTCGTTTGAGGAAGGAATGATCCCTGAGCAGATCCTCTCATCCAAAATTTCCTGTCTTCTCAGGTAAAATTAATCAATGTATGACAAAATAAAAAAGTAACTGCTGATCCAACGCGAAGAAAGTTGCCGAATTTGAAGCGTGTGCGCTTACCTGGTAAGCGCACACACCCCGCACCCCTCTTTATTGAGAAGTTATCATAAAGAAGAGCTTCTCATCAAAGCGGAAAGGTTCGTATGCTTTTCTAGAGGCCGGTTTTTTTTACTTTTCTGACAGACAGCCAGTACAGGATGAGCGAATTGGGCACTTGGGAGTACCAGATTTCGCTTAAGCTGGCGGTAATTCAACAGGAGGAAGACCTATTATGGAAACCAGTCTAGCGACGCGTGCCAGACCGAACAGCCGTATTAAATTCATTATGGGTGGCGCATTAATTATTGCCGCGGTGGTGTATTTGATTGTTTCATCCACCCAGGCCAGCGCCCAATATTTTCTCACCATTGATGAGCTTAAGACCAAGGGCGCCAGTATGCGCGGACAGGATGTGCGCATCTCGGGAGCGGTGATGGGTGATACCATCCAATATGATTCGCAGAGTTTGACCCTCAAATTTACCATCGCAAATATACCTGGTGATAATAACCAGATTACTGCTCAGGGTGGTTTGGCGACAGTCCTGCATGCCGCGGTGATTGATCCAACCCGGACGCACCTGCAGGTGGTCTATAAAGGGGTAAAACCCGATCTACTAAAAAACGAGGCTCAGGCGATTGTCACCGGCAAGGTCGGTGAAGATGGCAGTTTCTACGCCAGCGAGCTTCTCTTGAAATGCCCAACCAAGTATCAGGACGCGCTTCCGGCTCAGGCGTCCAAAAAGTAAGATCGACCTTGAATTGATTGGGTCCGCACCGTCAGCCAGGATGGGCAATGAACGACAGTCCTATCCCTCTGGCGGCGCCCTAATTTTCCGGGAGTGATAATGGTAGCTGAATTTGGTTATGGAGTTTTATTAATTACGTTTGTGTTAGCCTTATACGGTATAGGTGCTTCGATTTATGGGGCGGTCCGGCGTAAAAATGGTTGGGTAGACAGCGCGCGGTTGGCGATGCTGCTCACCTGGCCGCTGGTCACCCTTTCGGCGTTGAGCATCATTTTCCTGCTGGTGACCAACCATTATGAAGTGAACTTTGTTTACCAGGTGACCAGTAACAGCATGCCTTTCTATTTGAAGGTAACTGCTTTGTGGGGTGGGCAGGCGGGCTCATTGGTTTTCTGGTCATGGTTGATGTCTTCTTTTGCTTCGGCGGTTATGCTGCGCAAATGGGAGCGGGATCGCGAATTTTTACCGTGGGTGATTGTGGTGGCATTGACCACCCTGGCGTTCTTCTTAGCCCTGGCGCTTTTCTTTGAAAATCCATTCATGCGTATCTGGCAAGGGCCAACCGGCAACCAGATGACAGCCATGTTCCAACCGGCTGGCACTTTACCGGTTATTTCACCCGATGGTCATGGTCTAAACCCTCTGTTACGCCATCCGGGTATGATCATCCATCCCCCTATGCTTTACCTCGGTTTCGTATCTTTTGTCATCCCCTTCGCATTTGCCATTGCCGCCCTGGTCACAGGCCGTACGGACGACCGTTGGATCCGCCTGACGCGCCGGTGGACAATTGTGGCCTGGGTATTCCTTTCTGTTGGGCTGGTGCTGGGCATGCGTTGGGCGTACGACGTTTTGGGTTGGGGTGGTTATTGGGGTTGGGACCCAGTTGAGATTGCCGCGCTCATGCCGTGGCTGACCGGGACAGCTTTCCTGCATTCGGTGATGATCCAGGAAAAACGCGGCTTGTTTAAGCGCTGGAACCTCATCTTGATCATCTTGACCTACGCGTTGGTGATTTACGGCACATTCCTCACCCGCTCGGGTGTGCTGTCTTCGGTGCACGCGTTTGCGCAAAGTTCGATCGGCCCGGCTTTCTTTGGCTTTATCGGATTTACCTTCGTCAGTTCCGTCGCCTTACTGCTTTACCGCTGGAACGATCTGCGATCGGATGGAGAGATGGTTTCGCTGCTCTCGCGCGAATCGTTCTTCTTACTCAATAACCTGCTTTTCCTGGCTATATTTATCGTTTGCTTCTGGGGCGTCAATTTTCCCTTGATCTCTGAGCTGATCACCGGTCAAAAGGTGACAGTTGGGCCACCGTTCTACACCCGCGCCACCGGCCCGCTTTTTGGCGGTTTACTACTCCTGATGGGCATTGCTCCACTGTCGGCCTGGGGCCGCTCGACCCTGAAGACGCTGGGTAAGGCCATCTGGAAACCCGCACTGGCCTCGCTGGTGATCCTGGTAGCCGTCCTGGCAGCGGGGATTCGCCTATGGCCGGCTATCTTAGGCTTTTGGCTGGCATCGCTGGTAGGGTTTGTCACCCTGTACGAATATGCACGCGCGGTGTGGGCGCGCCATCGTGCCATGGATGAGGCTTTGCCGGTGGCTTTCTGGAATCTGGCCGGGCGCAACCGTAGGCGTTACGGCGGTTATATCATTCACCTGGGTGTGGTGCTGATGGCTTTGGGTGTCATTGGCATCAACCTTTTCCAGACTGAAACGCAGGGTACGGTCAAGCAAGGCCAGGCGCTTCAGTTAGATGGATATTCTATTAAATATGTCTCGCTGGCTCAGTTTGACACGGCTGATGGTAAAAACGTGGCCCGGGCTGTTTTAGATGTGTCAAAAAACGGGCAGTTCCTCACCGAACTGTATCCCCGTCGAGATTATTATTATGAGTCCCAGCAGCCAATGACTATCCCGGGTCTGCGCAGCACCCTGGAAGATGATATCTATGTGATCCTGGTGGATTGGCAGCCGATCTCGGCCAACGGGGCGACCTTTAAGGTCTATCATAATCCACTGGTCAACTGGATGTGGATTGGCGCGCTGACCTTTATTTTGGGTTCATTCGTGGCAGCCTGGCCGGATCGCGACCCGGCGGTTGAGAAGGTGAATGAAAGTGCGATTGTGCCAGCCTCCAGCCAGGCATAGGCTTTAGGTTAGGAATGGCCATAAGAATGAGGATGAGACTATTTTTATTTACCCTGACCTTGATCGGTGGTGTCTTGCTCGGGCTGGTCATATCCAGCTCGAGTCTGGTGAAGGCTGCTAACCAGGTCGATGCGCAACTTGCCCTGGAGCCGACGTTTACCCCTGCGCCGACGCTTTCCAAAGCGTCAACGCCGTCCGATGACCAGGTCAACAGCGTGGCCAAGCAGCTTTACTGCCCGGTGTGCGAAAATATCCCTTTGGATGTCTGCCCTACTCAAGCCTGTGCCCAATGGCGTGACCTGATACGCCAAAAGCTGGCGGCAGGCTGGTCAGCCGATCAGATCAAGGCTTATTTTGCTGCGCAGTATGGCGACCGGGTGCTGGCAGAACCCCCACGCCAGGGGCCAAACCAGGTAGTCAACAGCATGTTTTATGTATTGATCGGTCTATCGATCTTGGGCGGGGTAATCGTATTGGTGCGGGTCTTGTCTGGCGAGCGTAAGTCTGTCCCAGTCCGCCCGCCTGAGGTCAATGGCGTTCCCCCTTCAGAAACCTATGTGAGCCGCATCGAAGAAGATCTGCGCCGGTTGAAGTGACCAGACCCCAGGTTTAATGGAACTTTTTGGAAAAGGAAACGTTTTGAATGGAAGATACACAATCACAATTAAACCTTCCTGAAATTAAAACACCTGTGCGCAGCCTTCCGGTCTGGATCATGGTAGTTGTTTTTGCAGTGCTGGCAGTTTTCCTGGTTTTCCTGGGCCTGGGACTTAAACGCGCGCAGCAGGGACCCATCGTGATCGGACAGAATGTCCCGCCGATTAACCTGACCACGTTTGATGGCCAGGTGCTGAAGACGACCGATCTTAAAGGCAAGGTGATCGTGCTTAATTTTTGGGCCTCCTGGTGCCAGCCGTGTGAAAGTGAAGCGGCCGACTTGCAGCGGGCCTGGGATTATTATAAACCAGGCGGACAGGTGGTATTTATGGGAGTTGACTACGTGGATACCGAACCCGAAGCAAGGGCCTACCTGACCAAATTTAAAATCACCTATCCGAATGGCCCGGACCTCCGCACGGTCCTCTCCCAGACATTCCGGATTCATGGTGTGCCCGAGACCTATTTTATCGATCGTGAAGGCCGGCTGGCCTATGCCCAGATTGGACCTTTCCAATCGTTCAGTGAAATAACCAATGTGATTGACCCATTACTAAAGAAATGAGGGGAGATAAAAACCCGGCATGGAATTAGGCTCGATTTTCTTGCTTCTGGCGGTGATCTTGCTGGTGGGGATCTACGTCAGCCGCCCATTATTTCAACGCTCGGATCCTGCGAACAAGGTGGAAAATTCACCCGATCAGGCGGGTGATGAAGCGGTTTATTCAGCCCGTTCAGGCGCTGAACCCGATCATATCCGTTCCAGCCTTCTGGCGGAATACGACCGGCTGTTGAATACCATCCAGGAATTAGAGTTTGACCACACTTTAGGCAAAATTCCCCCAGAAGATTACCCGGCGCAGCGCGCGGCGCTGCTTCAAGCGGGAGCGGACGTGCTTAAGAAGCTGGATGTGATCCGCGCTGCCCCCGCGGTGAAAGACTTGGATGTCGTGATACCCCAGAAAGGCAGTGCAGCCGCACGTTTTGCCAGCGCGGCACAAATGAAATTGGCCCAGGATGGAACTGGGGTAGACCGTGCCAAGGCAAATCCTGCCACAGCAGGCGATCACCCGGAACCTGACGGGGCCGGATTGGAGCCGGCGGTGTTCGGTGCGGGTAGCGCGGATGTTTTATCTTCGCTCGGCGCCAGCGGCCTGACCTCGACCATGGATAATGCGGGTGCGGCCACCAGTGAAACCGATCTGGATCTGCTCATCGCCACCCGCCGCCAGGTGCGCAGTGAAAAAACCAGCGGTTTCTGCCCGCGTTGCGGAAAGCCAGTCCAAAAATCGGACCGATTTTGCCCGAAATGTGGGAAAACTTTATAGTTAAGGGAATTGGAATGCGGAAATTTGTTATTTTGTGGATAGGTCTGGCCTGCTTGTGGCTCTTGACGGCTTGCGATTTTTCTCTGGCGTCGGATATTACCCCTCCGCCAAACTATACCCCCGAGGCTGTCATTGCTCCCACCCACAGCGCGCCTGTCTTTCCATTGGTAGCGCCCAATCCGAAGCAGGGCGCACAGTTGTATAGCGATAAATGCGCTCCTTGTCATGGCGTTACCGGGCAGGGGGATGGTCCCCAGGCAAGCAAGCTGCCCAATGCGGTGACGGCCATTGGCATTGCGAATGTGGCCCGCCAGGCATCTCCTGCGACCTGGTTTAATGTCGTCACGAATGGCAATCTGGATCGATTCATGCCGCCATTTGGCAGCAGTCTGAGTGATGCTCAACGTTGGGATGTTCTATCATATGTTTATTCTTTGAGTATACCGGATCAAACCCTCGCGGATGGAAAAGCACTCTTCCAGCAGGCATGTGCCAGTTGTCACGGCAATTTGGGCAAAGGCGATGGTGAAAAAGCGGCCAGCCTGACCAAACCAATGAAAAACTTCACCGATCAGGCTACCATGGCATCTCTATCTGCCAACGATCTGGTAGACGTGATTAATAACGGGTCTGCTCCCAACATGCCTGCTTATGCCAGCCAGCTCAGCGAAGACCAGCGATGGGCGCTGACGGCTTATTTGCGCGGCCTGTCTTTTGCCAATGGGCCGGCCAGCGATCAAGCTGCCGTGGCGACGCCCGTCAGTCCGACGGTGATCTCACCACCTGGTGACCAAACGTCCACCCCGGGTGAAATGACCCCGACCCCAGGCGATAAGACTCCGGGAGCTGCTACTCAGACTACAGGGGCCGGCACTCAGACTCCGCCGGTTGTCAGTCAGACATCAACGG